>JAZNDY010000144.1:0-4969 GCA_045588295.1 Acutalibacteraceae bacterium | reverse complement strand
AACCAGGAAACAATTATTTCAACAGTGCATAACGTTTCAAGCTATCCGCAGTTCAATTCGCCTGCAGAGCTTGGCGACGAAATGCTGGAAATCGGTTTTGACGTTTTTAATATGGCAACCAACCATTCAATTGACTGCGGCGAAAAAGGTCTTATTTCAGCAATTGAATTCTGGAAGTCAAAGGGTGCTGTTACTACGGGTGCATATCTTAACGAGTCTGATTACCAGACTATCCCCGTTACCGAAGTCAAGGGGATGAAGATAGCTTACGTTGGTTTCACAGAGAGCACAAACGGCCTTAAACTGCCATCCGACACAGACGTTATTCTTATGACGGCGGCAGACGAAGAACGCCTTGAAAAAAGAGTCAGGGATGCCGACGCAATCGCAGACGTGGTTATCGTTAACGCTCATTGGGGCGTTGAATACACCCATAAACCCAACGACACCCAGCGCCAGCTTGCCAAAAAGCTTGGCGAATGGGGCGCAGACGTTATTATCGGAACGCATCCTCACGTTATTCAGCCTGTTGAGTTTATTGATAATTCAGACGGCAGCCGTACTCTTGTTGCTTATTCGCTCGGCAACTTTATTTCTGCGCAGAATCAAGGAGCAAGAATGCTCGGCGGTATGCTTAACTTTGAAATGGTCAGAAATAACAAGTCAGGCGAAATAACAATTGAAAACGTTACGTTTGAGGGCACTGTTACCCATTACGGAAGCGGATACACCAACATCAGGGTTTATCCTCTCGAAGATTATCCGGAAGAGCTTGCCTCAAAGCACGGCGTTCGTTCAAAAACGTCAGCATTCAGCCGTGAATATCTTGACGGAATTCTGGCAGAAGTTATTGATAAGCAGTTTTTAGTATAAAAGCAGAGAGGGCTGTGTCGCTTAACCGATACAGCCCTTATTTGATAAAAGGGGATTTGATTATGGATTTTACATATGAGCTCAACGCAAAAGAAAAAGGTTACCTTTATGTTTGCGGCGTTGACGAAGCCGGCAGAGCTCCGCTTGCAGGCCCTGTTTATGCGGCTGCTGTGATTTTGCCTGAAGATTGTGTGATTGAGGGACTTGACGATTCCAAAAAAATCAGCGAAAAGAAAAGAGAAAAACTTTTTGACATCATAAAAGAAAAGGCAATCAGTTATTCAATTGCCAGCGTTGATGAAAAAACAATTGACGAAATCAATATCCTGCAGGCAACCTATCTTGCAATGCGCAAGGCTGTTGAAGGTCTTGACGTGCCTGCAGATTATGCACTTATTGACGGCAACAGAATGCCTCCGCTTGCAATAAAAGGCGAAACAATAATCAAAGGCGATGCAAACAGCCCTTCTATTGCGGCTGCATCAATTCTTGCCAAGGTCAGCAGGGACAGATTTATGCTTGAGCTGGATAAAGAAATGCCGCAGTATCAGTTTGCAAAGCATAAGGGATACGGTACAAAGCTCCATTATGAAATGCTTACCGAGCACGGTATATCAGAGCATCACCGTATGAGCTTCCTTGGCAGTTTCCTGGGTACAAAATAATGATTAAAAACAAAACAGGTGTGTGGGGCGAGGTTTATGCCGCGCGGTTTTTGCGTGACAGCGGCTATAAAATCTTAACTGCAAACTATGTTTGCAGGTTTGGCGAGCTTGATGTTGTTGCAGAAAAAGACGGCGTGGTCTGCGTTGTTGAAGTGAAAACAAGAAACAAAAATACTCTTATCAGCCCTATGGAGGCGGTTGACAGCGGCAAGCAAAACAGGCTTGAAGCAGCCGCGAAACACTTTATGGCGGCTGTTAAAATCAAAAGTGAAATGCGTTTTGACGTGTGTGAGGTTTTAGTTGATGATAATGACAAACTCCACAGCATAAACTATATCGAAAACGCTTTTCAGGAGGGTATATGAGGCTTTTTGATTTGCATTGTGACACGGCGGGGGAATGCTTTAACCGCCAAAAACCGCTTTTGTCAAGTGATCTGCATATTGATTTGTGTAAAGGTGAAAGCCTTGACAAATGGAAGCAAATTTTTGCAATCTGGATACCTGACGACCTTCGCGGTGAAGCGGCTCTGGATTATTTTAAAAAGGTGTATGAGAACTTTTGCAGAGAAATTGATGACAACAATGATAAAATTGAGATGTATCAAGGGTTTGCAAGCCGACAATCGGCTTTTGGAAAGCGCAAATGCAACGCGATTATTTCCTGTGAGGGTGCGTCGCCCTTTGCTTTTGAGAGCGGAATTGAACTTGCAAAAAGCTATGGTGTAAAGGTTATCACCTTGACGTGGAATGCTGAAAACGAGCTTGGCTACGGCTGTCAGTCAGGGGTTGAAAAAGGTCTTAAACCGCTCGGAAAAACCATACTCCGCGATATGGCGGCTCACAGAATTGTTGCAGACGTGTCGCATCTTAACAGAAAAGGTTTTTATGATGCAATTCATAGCGATGCGGCGGTTATTGCAAGCCATTCAAACAGCACTGCCGTGCTTGAAAAGACCCGTGCAGACAGCGAGGATAAATTTTTTGCCTGCCGCAGATGTCTTGACGATGAGCAGATAAAACTGCTCTGTGAAAGAGGAGGACTCATCGGAATCAACTTTTGCAAGAGTTTTCTTGGAGATGAGGGTGACGACGGCTTTGAGGCGGCATACCGTCACATTAGCCATATGCTTGAGTTTGGAGCGGAAAATTCGCTTGCAATCGGCTCTGATTATGACGGGTGTGAAATCAATGCCGAGCTTTGCGGAATTGATAAAATGCCGCGGTTTGAAGCGTTTCTGCAAAATAAAGGTCTAAGCAAAATTCTTACAGACAAAATTTTCTTTGAAAATGCCAATAATTTCTTTAAAAATATTTTACAAAACTAAAAAGATGTGTTATAATATTTGAAGTTTTTTCGGAAGGATGATTTTATGAACTATGTAAGCACAAGAAACACAGAAGTTAAAGTTTCTGCTTCACAGGCAATCACAAAGGGCATCTCGTCAGAGGGCGGCCTTTTTGTGCCTGAAAATCTGCCTGCTGTTTCGGTTGCGGAAATTGAAAAACTTGCATCTCTTGATTATATCGGCAGAGCAAAGTCAATTCTTTCTCTGTTTTTGACCGATTTCACAGAAGCAGAGCTTGATTCCTGCGTTAAGGGCGCATACGAAACAGGTTTCTCAAGTGAAAAGGTTGCTCCTCTTGTGAAGCTTGAGGACGGCACATATATTCTTGAACTTTTCAAGGGTCCCACCTGTGCATTCAAAGATATGGCGCTCCAGATTCTGCCCAGGCTTCTCACCGTTGCAAGCGGTAAAGCTGCAAAGGGCACAGAAATCGTTATTCTTGTTGCCACTTCGGGTGATACGGGCAAAGCTGCTCTCGAAGGCTTCAAGGACGTTGAAAACACAAGAATTCTTGTTTTCTATCCCAGCGACGGCGTAAGCCCCATGCAGAAGCTCCAGATGTGCACTCAGGAAGGTGCAAACGTTTCCGTCTGCGCTATTGAAGGCAATTTTGACGATGCACAGAGCGGTGTTAAGAAGATTTTCACCGACAAGGCTATTGCAGAAAAGCTTGCCGCAAACGGTATGGCTTTCTCATCTGCCAACTCAATCAACTGGGGCAGACTTGTTCCTCAGATTGTTTATTATTTTTCAGCATATTGCGACCTTGTTGCTTCAGGCGATATCAAAGCAGGCGATGCAATTAACGTTTGCGTGCCTACGGGCAACTTCGGCAACATTCTTGCCGCTTATTACGCAAAAGAAATGGGTCTGCCTGTTAAGAAGCTTATCTGCGCTTCAAACAGCAACTCCGTTCTCACCGAGTTCCTCACCACAGGTGTTTACGATAAGAACCGTGAGTTCTTCACAACTATTTCTCCCTCAATGGATATTCTTATTTCGAGCAACCTTGAAAGACTTCTTTATTCAATGAGCGGCAGTGACAACGTATGCTCTTGGATGAAAGCTCTTGCAGAAACAGGTAAGTATGAAGTTGACGCCGCAACGCTTGAGGCAATCAAAGCTGATTTTGCCGCAGGTTGCTGCAATGATGACGAAACAAAGGCAACTATCGCTGAAGTTTTCAAGTCAAAGGATTATCTTTGCGACACTCACACAGCTGTTGCCGTTAAGGTTTATAATGACTACAAAGCAACCACAGGCGATGCAACTCCCGTTGTTATCGCTTCAACTGCAAGCCCCTTCAAATTCAGCGCAGCCGTGCTTGAGGCTGTTGACGGCAAGAATGACCTTGATGAATTTGAAATGGTTGAAAAGCTTGCCGCAGTAACAAAGAAAAGCTGCCCCGAGCAGCTTGCAAATCTCCGCGATAAGGCAGTCAGATTTGACGGTTGTTGCTCAAAGGACAGCATGGAGCAGGTTGTTTTTGATATGCTCGGTGTTTAATCTGCGCAGCCGCAGTTTTTGCCGATTGCGTTGTCATTCAGCTTGAAGGTTGAGCACTGTGTCTCACCGCATTTGCAGGCGGTTGAATTACCAACCTCAATTGTGCCTGCTGTGCAGGAGGTTGTGCCCTTGTGGTAAACACAGTTTTTGGCGAAACAAGTGATTTCGTTGATTTCGTTCTTCATTTTGTATGGCTCCTTTCGGTTTTTGTGCGGATTAATCCGTAACTGTATTATCTGCAATTAAACCGCAATTATTTTTGGAAAGGATTTGGCTATGGCTCTTTTTGCTATCGGTGATACTCATCTGTCAATCGCCACAGGGAAATCAATGGATATTTTCGGCGGTTGGAGTGACTATGAGAAGCGTCTTGAAAGCAACTGGAATCGCCTTGTCCGCCCTGAAGATACCGTTGTTATTGCGGGCGATATTTCGTGGTGCATCAATCTTGAAGAAGGTCTTGCAGATTTCCGTTTTCTTGATTCTCTGCCGGGCAGAAAGATTATTCTCAAAGGCAACCACGATTATTGGTGGGCAACCAAGAAAAAAGCTGACGAATTTTTTCGGAAATATTCAC
>JAZNDY010000143.1:0-2180 GCA_045588295.1 Acutalibacteraceae bacterium | reverse complement strand
CTGCCAGGCAACGTATTCTTCATAAGCCTTATAGTCAACGCTTCTGTCCCACTTAAAAGGAGTTAAAAGCAGAGAATAAACACCTGAAAATTCATTGTAATTTGACATAATAAAACACCTTCCGCTAATTTATTTGCATTTTATTTCACTTTGCATTATATACCTGTAAAATGTAAAAATCAATAACAATATTATTAACATTATCCTAAATTTTTTATATTTTTCTGTTTCTATTGACTTTAAGAGATAATTACAATAGAATAATTGCGGTTAAAATATTTAAAATATGTTATTTTTGAAATTTCACAAAAAACGGAGATAAAAATGAAGAACAGCAAAAACGGTTTTGTTTTGAATATGCTGAAACTTGCTCTGCCGATTGCCCTGCAGCAGCTTCTTGTTTCGTGCGCACAGCTTGTGGATACGGCTATGGTTACAAAACTGGGCAATATCACAGTTTCTGCCGTCGGCGTTTCGTCAAGGTGGATATTTCTGATGAACCTTTTCTATTTCGGAATTTCATCAGGCTCAGCGGCGCTCATTTCGCAGTATTGGGGCGCAAAAGAAAAAAAGAACATCCGCAAAGCTTTCGGTGCCGCAATGATCTTCAGCCTTGGCGTTGCGTTGATTTTCTGCATTGCAATGGCACTTATGCCCGAACAGCTTGCAAGAGTTTTTTCAAACGAAGAGCCTGTTATCAAAGAAGCCGCCAAATATCTGCGCATTGTTGCATTTATGGGCATTTTCAGCGCGTTCAACCAGATTGCCTGCACCGTTCTGAGAGCAACTGAAAAGGTTAACCCTCCCCTGTTTTCATCAATTGCGGCTGTCGGCATAAACACTGCGCTTAACTACGTGCTTATTAACGGCAAATTCGGTTTGCCTGCGATGGGCATAAGAGGCGCCGCGCTTGCTTCACTGATATCCGCGTCAGTTCAAACAATTATTCTGCTTGTTTTTATCCGCTCGTCAAAAGACGTCTTCAAAGCTCCCTTAAAAGAATTCACGGATTTCGGCAAAGGGTTTATCAAAAAATTCTGTTCCGTCTGTTTGCCCGTTGTGCTTAACGAAGGCGTGTGGGCAATCGGCACAAACATTTACGCAATGGTTTTTGCAAGGCAGGGTTACGAAAATTACGCAGGTTACACTATTTTCAGCTCCGTTGAACAGGTTGCGTTTGTTTTCTTTGTGGGTGTTTGCCACGCCTGCTCGATTATGACAGGCAAAACCATCGGCGAAGGCAAAGAAAACGAAGCATATAAGCTTGCAAAGAAATTTGTTATTATGACCCCGATTGTGGGCGTTTTCACGGGTGTCATTCTTGCTGTTTTCAGAGAGCCGCTGCTCTCACTCCTGAACATTGAAACTCAGGGCGCGTTTGACCTTGCTTCAAGGCTGATTCTTATCTATTGCCTGTGGCTGCCGATAAGGAATATTCCGTACACGCTCATAGTGGGCACCTTCAGGGCGGGCGGTGACACAAAAATCGGCATTTTCTTTGACTGCATTTCAATGTACGTTATTGCAGTGCCGCTGATAATATATCTCGGTTTGTTTAAAAGCGTCGGCTTCCATTGGTTGCTGATATCAATGTATCTTGGCGAAGATTTGCTTAAAACAGTGCTCAGCCTCTGGAGGTTCAAGAGCAAAAAATGGATTAAAAACCTGACTGATAAAAATAACGCATAAAATAAGCGGTTGGCTCAGAGCGAGTCAACCGCTTTTTATCTGCCGTAAAGCACTGTCAGGGCTTTCAGTTTTTCTGAAAGCTCGGGCGAAAAATCGTTTTTTAAAGCACGCCATTGCCAGTTGCCGCTGACGGTTGACGGTGTGTTCATTCTTGCCTGCGTGCCGAGCGAAAGCAAATCCTGCATTGTAAGAATAACCGTATCCGCAACGCTTGCAAGCGCAGCTTTTATAAAACCATCAACGTAACCCTCCGTTTTATTAAGGCGAAGATATTCCGCGGCATAAGCTATATCTTTTTTTGGAGCGTTTGCGAGCCAGCCTGCAAGAGTATCGTTATCATGAGTGCCGATATAAACAACGCAGTTTTTGCCGTAATTATGCGGCAGATAATCTCCGCCGTCACGGCTGTCAAAGGCAAACTGCAGAATCTTCATACCGGGGAAACCTGTTTTTTTCAAAGTCGGAGGCCAAGCGGGCTTAGGAAGACAAAC
>JAZNDY010000142.1:0-6705 GCA_045588295.1 Acutalibacteraceae bacterium | reverse complement strand
GCAGAAGCGAAGCAAAGTCGCAGTTGCCGCAAACCTGAACAACCTGTTTACCCTCAAGCAGATTTTCAAGGTTGCTCATATCCCTTTCACCGTCGCCCAGATGAATAACGGCGGCGGCGTCACTGTGCATATAAAGAGCTTCTCTTATGCATCGGCTGCTGCCGTGCGAATCGGAAAAAACAAGTATTCTCAAAGCAAAACCTCCGTTCTAATCAAAAGCAGATTAACATATCAATTATACAGTAAAAAGGGCGGTGATTCAATGGAAAAAGATAATATTTCGGCAAAAGAGCTGCTTGAACTCAAGGATAAAAGTCCCGATGAAATGCTGGGTGCCGTTCAGAGCAGGCTAAGCGAAGAAAAAAAGAACGAGCTTTTCAGAATTCTCGGTGATAAAAAAGCGCTCAACGAACTTCTTCAGAGCGAGCGGGCACAAAAGCTGATGAAGAAATTCGGCGACAAATAACGGGTGGCGGTATGGACAGCATCAACGATATTATCTCGAGCCTGAGTGCAGAGGATATTGAAAACCTGAAAGCGGCGGCAGAAAGCTTTTTTGGTTCAAAAGAAGAAAAAACGGCAAAAAAAGAGGCGCACAGCCGTCCTGACGGCATACCTGATTTGTCGGCAATACTCGGCAACGCGCAGATGATGGCAAAAATTTCTGCAATAATGGGAATGATGAACAAAAGCGACGGCAGAGCGGAGCTTATAAAAGCGCTTAAGCCGTTGCTCAGCGAAAAAAGGCAAAAAAGGGCAGATGAGGCGATGCAGATGCTCAAGCTTTTTGAAATTTTGCCGATGATGGGGCAACTGATGGGCGGCGATAAAAATTGAACTCAAATATTCTGCAGCTTATTCTGCCTGCACTCCAAGCAAAAAGTGAACAGGGCAGTGACAGCGGCGACAGGGGTCTGATATTGCCGCTTGTTTTGCTGCTTGCCGTTGATTCGGGCGATACGGCGCTGATTTTCAGCCTGATGTATTTGCTTATGTGACAAATCACACTTGAAAAATATAAGTTTATGTTGTAAAATAATCAGCGGTTATTCAAAGAAAGGGGAAAATTTATGACTTATAAATACAGAACAAAAGGCACTTGCTCGCGTTCAATTGAGTTTGAGCTTGAAAACGGTATTGTGGGTGACGTTTATTTTGAGGGCGGCTGCAACGGCAACCTCAAGGGTATTGCTTCGCTCATAAAAGGGATGAAAGCTGAAGACGTTATCGCACGTTGCAGCGGCATCAGATGCGGCTTCAAAAGCACGTCCTGCCCTGACCAGCTTGCAAACGCACTCAAGGAAGCGATGGGTGAATAATGGAAAACAAAGCTCTTTATATAATGGCAGGGTATGATGATGCCACTGAAAACTACCTTGCTGGAATACAGAACAGACTCTATGCACAGGGGCTGACAGGCGTTCACACCAAGAATATTCCGCAGCATATTACCTTGTGCAGTTACCCTGTGGAGCAGGAGGAAATACTTAAAGAAAAACTGCGCAGCATAGCGGCTAAAACAGAAGCTTTTGAAGTAAGTTTAAGCCACGTTGGTATTTTCGGCGGAGGCAATGTGCTTTTTATTGCACCTGATAAGGACCGAAAGCTTATTGAGCTTAAAGAGATTTTCGGTGAAGCTTACGGCTGGGTGCCGCACACAACGATGCTGATAGATGAGCCTGAAAACATCAAAAAAGCGTTGCCCACGGTGCTTGATGGGTTCAAACCGTTCTGTGCAACGGTTACGTGCCTGCACCTTTATGAATTTTGGCCTACAAGACCGATTTTGACGGTTTATTTCAAACAGTAAAACAAAAAGCGGCGGAGAAATCCGCCGCTTTTTTATAATCCTTCGCCGTTTAAAATTCTTTCAACAACGGCTTCGCAGCCATCGTAAATATCTCTGTAAGTAACGTCAAATCTCCTTGTATACCACGGATCGGCAACGTCGCCGCCACGGTCTGTGTAATCCATCAGCTTGCGGATTTTATCCTCGGGGTCAGAGCTGAAAATGCGCTGAACGTTGCGGTAATTCTGACTGTCCATGCATATGAAAACGTCATGGAGTTTATAGTCTTTTTTCTGAAGCTGAACGGCAGTTTTGCCCGTGCAATCAATGCCGTGCTTTGCAAGCTCCGCTTTGGCAGGGGGATAAACGGGGTTGCCCTTGCCGCCCCAAATTTCTTCAGAGCTTGTGGCACAGGAAGCAACGCTGACCTCACCTGAAAGACCGTTTCTTTTAAGCAGATCTCTCAATATAAATTCTGCCATCGGACTGCGGCAGATATTGCCGTGGCAGACAAACATAATTTTCATCGGCAAACACTCCTTTGTTACTTTATCAGGATATCAGCGATTCGTTTTGTTGTCAACAAAGAATGTTGCAATTAAATCCGCTTATTTTTGTGCAATTTTAAAGGCTCTTTTGCTTGACTTTATATATAAATATATGCTATATTTAATTGATTAGAGTTTGTAACGGAGGACATTATGGATTATATCTTCAAAAACTGCAAAGTTTACCGTAACGGCAAGTTTGAATTGGAAGATATAGGTGTTTGCGGCGGAGTGTTTGCTCCTGCTGTTTCTGTTGATAACGGTATTGTTATTGATTGTGAAAATAAGTATGTTTTGCCCGGTTTTGCAGATGTTCACGTTCATCTGCGCGAGCCGGGTTTTATTTATAAAGAAACAGTTGCGAGCGGCTCAAAAGCGGCGGCGGCAGGCGGGTACACAACGGTTTGCTCAATGCCCAACCTTTCACCTGCACCCGATTCGCCCGAAACCCTTGCGCCCCAGCTGGATGCAATCAAAAACACCGCTTGCATCAACGTTTTGCCTTACGGCACAATAACCAAAAGTCAGCAGGGCGAGGAGCTTGCGGATATGGACGGTCTTGCACCGCTTGTGGCAGGTTTTTCTGATGACGGCAGAGGCGTGCAGAGCAAAGAAATGATGCTTGCCGCAATGAAAAAGGCAAAAGAACTTGATAAAATAATTGCCGCCCACTGTGAGGATAACAGCCTTCTCAACGGCGGATATATACACGACGGCGAATACGCAAAGACACACGGTCACAGAGGCATATGTTCAGAATCGGAATGGGGTCCCATCAAGCGTGACCTTGAGCTTGTGGCTGAAACAGGCTGCAAATATCACGTTTGCCACATTTCAACCAAAGAAAGCGTTGAGCTTATCAGGCAGGCAAAGAAAAACGGCGTTGACGTTACCTGCGAAACAGGCCCTCATTACCTGATTCTTGACGATTCCGACCTCAAGGAAGAGGGCAGATTCAAAATGAATCCTCCGCTTCGCTCAAAGGCTGATAAAGAAGCACTTATCGAGGGTATAATCGACGGCACAATCGATATGATTGCCACAGACCACGCTCCCCATTCTGCTGAAGAAAAGGGCAGAGGGCTTGAAAAGAGCCTTATGGGAGTTGTCGGTATTGAAACGGCGTTTCCGCTTCTCTACACTTATTTTGTTAAAACAGGAATTATTGATATGGCAAGGCTCGTTGAGCTTATGCACACCGCTCCCTGCAAGCGTTTCGGCTTTGGCGGAGATATTGAAATCGGCGCACCTGCCGATTTTACGGTGTTTGACCTTGATGAAAAATACACGATCAACCCTGACGATTTTGTTTCGATGGGCAGAAGCACTCCTTTTGAGGGCTTTGAGGTTTACGGACGTTGCCTCATGACTGTCTGCGGCGGCAAAATTGCGTGGAAGAAGGAGGATAAGTAATGAATCAGGCATTTTATAATATCATCTGTAACAGGCCGTTAACCAAGGACATATACGAAATGAAGCTTGAGGGTGACACCTCGCATATCACTGCGCCGGGTCAGTTTATCAACATCAAGCTTGACGGCTTATATCTTCGCAGACCTATTTCAATTTGTGATTATGATGAAAAAACAATCACAATCATATATAAGGTTGTGGGTCAGGGTACTGCCGACATGACAAAGCTTGCTGAGGGCAACCGCATTGACGTTCTCTGCGGTCTCGGCAACGGTTTTGACACATCAAAGAGCGGTGCGAAGGCTGTTCTTATCGGTGGCGGCGTTGGTGTGCCTCCTATGTATAATCTCTGCAAAAAGCTTCTTGCAGAGGGCAAAAACGTTACCGTTATCCTCGGCTTCAACACAAAAGACGAGATTTTCTATGAGAAAGAGTTCGAAGCTCTCGGAGCAAAGGTTTTTGTTTCAACGGTTGACGGCTCTTACGGCACAAAGGGATTTGTAACCGACGTGCTTAAAGACCTTGAATATGATTATTTCTTCACTTGCGGCCCTATGCCGATGTTCAAGGCAATTGAAAAAATTGCAAAAACAAGCGGTCAGTACAGCTTTGAAGAAAGAATGGGTTGCGGTTTCGGTGCTTGCATGGGTTGCTCATGCAAAACAAAATACGGAAACAAGAGAATATGCAGGGACGGCCCCGTGCTTGAAAGGGAGGAGATAATATGGTAAACACAAAGGTTAATCTTTGCGGCATTGAACTTGATAATCCTGTTATCCCTGCTTCGGGTACGTTCGGATTCGGCTATGAATTCGCAGAGCTTTACGATATCAACTGCCTCGGAACTTTTTCGTTCAAGGGCACAACAAAGGACGCAAGATTCGGCAACCCCACTCCCAGAATCGCAGAGTGTGACAGAGGTATGATAAACGCTGTCGGTCTGCAGAATCCCGGCGTTGAAAAGGTTATCAGCGAAGAACTGCCCAAGCTTGCAAAGTGCTTCTCAAAGCCTGTTATGGCAAACGTCAGCGGCTTTGCAATTGAGGATTATGCTTACACCTGCGAAATGCTTGATAAAGAAGAGCAGGTAGGCTGGCTTGAGGTTAACGTAAGCTGCCCCAACGTTCACGGCGGCGGTATGAGCTTCGGCACTTCACCTGAGGCGGCGGCAGAGGTTACAAAGGCTGTTAAGGCGGTAACAACAAAGCCTGTTATCATCAAGCTTTCGCCCAACGTTACTGATATCGTTTCAATCGCAAAGGCTTGCGAAGAAGCAGGCGCAGACGGTATCAGCCTTATCAACACGCTTCTCGGTATGAGAATTGACCTTAAAACGGGCAAACCCGTAATCGCAAACAAAATGGGCGGTTTCTCGGGCCCTGCAATAAAGCCGGTCGGCATAAGAATGGTTTATCAGGTAAGTCAGGCGGTCAACATTCCCGTTATCGGTATGGGCGGCGTTGAAACTGCAGAGGACGTTATTGAGTATATAATGGCAGGCGCAACGGCGGTTGAGGTTGGCGCGGCAAACCTTGTTGACCCCTATGCAAGTTTTGAAATCGTCAAAAACCTTCCCGCAGTTATGGAAAAATACGGTATTAAAAATTTAAATGATATAAAAGGATGTGCACACAATGGGTAAAGACGTAATCGTAGCTTGCGATTTTGCGAGCAAAAAGGAAGTATTTGATTTTCTGGACAAGTTCACAGACGTTAAGCCTTTCGTTAAAATCGGCATGGAGCTTTTTTATGCCGAAGGCCCCGAAATCGTAAGAGAAATCAAGGAAAGAGGACACAAGATTTTCCTTGACCTCAAGCTTCACGATATCCCCAACACCGTTAAAAAGGCGATGTCTGTTCTTTCAAGACTTGACGTTGATATGACCAACCTTCACGCAAGCGGCACTGTTGCAATGATGGAAGCTGCTATTGAAGGCCTTACAAGAGAAGACGGTACACGACCCATTCTTATTGCGGTTACACAGCTCACTTCAACCTCACAGGAGAGAATGGAAGCTGACCTTCTTATTGAAAAGCCTCTTGACGAGGTTGTTATGCACTATGCTTCAAACGCAAAGGCTGCAGGTCTTGACGGCGTTGTTTGCTCACCCCTTGAGGCAGGCAAGGTTCACGAAAGATGCGGTTCAGACTTTGTTACCGTTACACCGGGCGTAAGATTTGCAGACGGCGATATCGGCGACCAGGTCAGAGTTACAACACCTGCAAAGGCAAAGGAAATCGGCTCTGACTATATCGTAGTCGGCAGACCCGTCACCGCAGCAGCAGACCCCGTTGCAGCATATAAGAGATGCGTTGCGGAATTCTGTGATTCTGCCTGCTGAGTAAGGCGGCAAACCACAAACGTGACCGTTTGGTTGACGCCATTTTAACAGACGTAATTTAATTGGTTAATTATTAAAACTTTTTGGAGGAATATAACAATGAAACAGCTTATTGCAAAAGATCTGCTTAAAATCAAGGCAGTATTTTTCCGCCCCGAAGTGCCCTTTACATGGGCAAGCGGCATCAAAAGCCCCGTTTACTGTGCTAACCGTCTGTCACTTTCACATATCAACGTTCGTAACGACGTTGAAAACGGCCTTGCAACCCTCATCAAAGAAAACTATCCCGAAGTTGAAGTTCTTATGGGCACAAGCACCGCAGGTATTGCTCACGCAGCAATCACCGGTCACCTTCTCGGTCTGCCTATGGGTTACGTTCGCACAGGAGCAAAGGACCACGGCAGAAACAACCAGATTGAAGGCAAGCTTCTCCCCGGTCAGAAGGTTGTTGTTGTTGAGGACCTTATCTCAACAGGCGGCAGCGTTACTGAGGTTGTTGACGTTCTCCGTGAAGCAGGCGCAGACGTGCTCGGCATCGTCAGCATTTTCACATACGGTATGCAGAAGGGCCTTGACCGCCTTGCAGCCGCAAACGTTAAGAATATTTCTCTTA
>JAZNDY010000141.1:0-8175 GCA_045588295.1 Acutalibacteraceae bacterium | reverse complement strand
AGGTGCAGATGATTCTGCTTGCTTCAGACGGCGGAAAACCGTGTATCAAAGTTAAGGAATATGCCAAAAACGCTTTGCTGACGTTGTGCTTATCAATGCTGAAAATCTTTGAGCTGCTTGCGTTTGAGGCATTGCCCGTCTGCGTGGTAACCGCTTTGTTTTACAGCATAAAAAGAAGCGCGTTGAGCCTGACTTTCTTTGCAATAATTCTTTGCGGTGCGGCGGTCACAGCGGTTATGGGTCTGGCATTTTTTGTGTTTTCGGTTCAGAAATATGCAAAAGCACCGTTCTTGCTTGCGGCATATCCTTCGCTTTCCGTTGCTGACTGCATACGTCTGAGCGCAGAAAACGGCGCAAAAAAAGCAGCGGCTTTGCTGCGCTTCAAGCTTGGCTTTCTGCCGTGGCTTTTAGTCTGCGCCGCTATATTTCCGCTGCTGTTTGTTGTGCCTTATTATAAGCAGAGCTTAACCTGCTGGTTTAAACAGGAATCTTGAAAACTGCCTTTTTGATTTTGCTGCTTGCAAGCTTAACGCAGGGCTTGTGAGCATCCTGCGGAGCAAGAAAAACAAAGGTGCCTGCCTCAAGAGCAACAACTGTGCTTTTGCAGTTCTGCGCGGTGAAAAATTCAATATCGGGTTTATATCCGCTTGATTCTGCGGCTTCGCTTGTGGGAACAACTTCGATTATTTCGTCGCCCGTGATTGCATACTGCACGTCGTGGAAGTTTCTGTGAGCTTCAAATTTATCGTTGCCTGCAGGCTCATATTCGGCAATGCTCACCTTAACGCCGTCGCCAACGTCATAGCTTCCGCAGGGGAGAGCGGCAAAATCGTTTTCTTCAATGAATTTTGCCATTGCATCAAAATGGGAATTGAATGAAGAATAAAGTCTGAGGTTTTCAATTTTATCAAATATCATATTGCGTTCGTCCTTTCATTACGGGGTTACCCTGAAAAAATTGGCTTGTTAACATTATAAACTTGTATAACGCAAAAGTCAAACACATCCGCATATGTTGACAGTGAAAAGCCGTTATGCTAAAATTTGTTTCGGAAAGAGGAGGCTGAACGTTTATGAAATTCCTTTGCATAATACTTGCGGCAATTCAGGTGCTTTTATTCAATATCGGCACGTCGGTCAAAAAAGAGCAGACCCTCGGCGTTATCAGCTATGAAAAATATCAGACCTTTGAGAGCTTCGGCACAAGCTCTTGCTGGTGGTCACAGAATATTGATGACGAAGCAACCGCAAAAGAAATTGCACGCCTTCTTTATGATGACGAAACGGGTTTGGGTCTTGACGTTTACCGCTATAATATCGGCGGCGGAGAGCACGATAACCCCGATTGCAGAATATGGGATACCTCACGCAGGACAGAAAGCTTTTACGTGCTCAACGAAGAAACAGGCGAATATGAATATGATTTTACCCGTGATGCAAATGCAAGAAGAATGCTTGATTATGCCGTGGAATACGGCGCAAAAGAAGTTATTCTTTTTTGCAACAGTCCTCATTTTTCAATGACAAAGAGCGGCCACGCTTCGGGCGGTCTTGAAGCAAACGTTTCCAATCTCCCCAAAGAAAACTATGCAGCTTTTGTTGATTACGTGCTGACAATAGCCGATTGGTTTGTTGCGCAGGGATACCCTGTCAGCGCAATTTCGCCCATAAACGAGCCGCAATGGAGCTGGGGCGGCGAATGGGTCGGTCAGGAGGGCTGCCATTATACGGCAGACGAAACCGTTGAGGTGCTTGAAATGTTTGCGGTTGAAATGCAGAAAAGAGGAGTAACCTATAAACTCAGCGGCCCCGAAAGCGGTCAGCTTACAGAGGAATATTTTGACTATATCGATAAATTTTTTGCAAGTGAAATACTGGACGGATACTGCGATTCGATCAGTGCGCACAGCTATTGGATTGATAATAATTGGTGGGCAAAGTCAGCTTTCGGCGAAAAAATGGCTAAGCAGTATCCCGATAAGAAGTTTGAGATGAGCGAATGGTGTGAGCTGCCTATGCAGCTTGACCCATATTCGATTGACAGCGGTCTTTATATGGCGAATATCATTATGCAGGATTTAAGCTGGATGAATGCTGTTTCCTGGCAGAGCTGGACAGCCGTAAACGGTGACGGTGTGCTTGACATTATTGACGGTGAGCTTGTTTGTTACAGCCGCTATTATGCTTATAAACAGTTCTCCGCCTTCATAAAGCCGGGTATGTCAAGAGTCAGGGTCAAAAACAGCGCCGGCGACGCCGCCACGGTTTCAAGTATAGCGTTTGCGGATAAAGAGCAGACCGTTCTTATTGTTATAAACAATGAAGCTTCTGCCCAAAATACAGGTCTTTACGGCAACTATGATTCAATGCAGACTTACACTACGGATGCCACCCGTAACTGCGAGCAGACCTATTCGGGCAAAATGACAAAGAGCATCACTCTGCCTGCAAAGAGTATAACAACAATAGTTTTCGGCAATTGAAAAAACAAAGACTTGCAAAAGCGAAAGCTGATGCAAGTCTTTTGCTGTTATTGGTTGGTTGAAGTTTATGTTGCCGATTCCGTGACTTCGGGAGCGATGTTTGTGTATCTGACTTCAAGCTCCGTAAGAGAGTCATTAAGATATGCGGCAACAAAGATTCCCGTTTTTTCGTTGTAGCCTTCATAAACGTAGATAACGCAATCGTCGGCAGTGGTATAGAATGAACGCACACCTGCAAAGCCGTTTTTGTCAAGCTTATCTGCATATGCTTCAAATTCTTCTTTGTTTGTGCCGATTATTGAGCCTTGGCGTGAATATTCAATCTGCCATTTTGAGTGGAATTTGCCGTCGAATTCGTGCTGTATTGCGTTGCCGTTGAGTATTTCATAATATGTGCCTTTGGTTGACGTATAGCCGTCAAAAGCAGGAACTTTTGCTTCAAGCTCAGGGTATGTGGGCTTAAGGCATTCGGTTATATGCAGCGTGATTATGTAACTGCCGTCATATTCGTTTTCCCAGTTTGCAATTCTGATAAGGTGCTTGCCGTTTTGCCATGCGCCATGCCAACCTGATGACAGATAATGAACCGTGCCCTTATAACCGGCTTTTCTGAGGTCATCTGAAAATTTATAAACACCCTGTCTGGGAACGGAAAACGTAAGCTCAATCCAGTCAGACGTGTAGCCAGCCGTTGTGTCCTCAGGTGTTTGCTTTTTGATTGAAACGTTTGACGTGTCATCCGGCACAGCGGGAAAACCATCGGGCAGGTCTTCTTTTGTAACGCCTGAAACCTCACCGTCAAACCAGTCGGTCACCATTTCTCTTTGGATGCCTGTCCATTCGCCGGCGTTAACGTAATTGTTGTTATTGGTTGTGGGCTGCCCGTCTTTGCCC
Source organism: Acutalibacteraceae bacterium (assembly GCA_045588295.1). Lineage (GTDB taxonomy): Bacteria > Bacillota > Clostridia > Oscillospirales > Acutalibacteraceae > CAG-177. The sequence continues at coordinate 4,798 of JAZNDY010000141.1, read as the reverse complement.
GAGCAAGAGCAAAGGAATATAAAAGAAACACAAAGCGCAAGCGCAATAAATTTTTTCATAAAAACCTCCGTTGCGGCAAAATCGTTTGCCTTTGAAACATAATAACACAATATGCCTTTATTTTCAACCTGTACTTTTTACTTGCTATTACGGTTTTGATTTGATATAATAACTCTATTAAACCGAACGGAGGAGAATATGCCCAGAGAAATAAGCTATACCGTTCCTGAAGAATATGACGGCAAAAAGGTTGTCAGCTTTCTGCGTGAGCGTTGCGGCTTTTCGGCGCGGATAATAAGAAGCATCAAATTCACCGCAGACGGAATGAAGCTTAACGGCGTTAAAACACGCACAACGGATATTCTTAAAACGGGTGACGTTGTGACCGTTTTTATGCCTGACAGCGGCTCCGTCCCCGAAGCAATGCAGGCTGATATCAACGTTGTCTATGAGGATGACGATATTCTTGTTATTAACAAATCTCCGTTTATGGCAATGCATCCCACGCACAATCACCAGGGAGACACTCTGGCAAACGCGGTTGCCGCTTATCTTGCCCAAAAAGGAATCAACAGCTCCTTCCGCTCTGTCGGCAGGCTTGATAAAGGTACGTCGGGCGTGGTTGTTTGTGCGCTTAATCCGCTCGCGGCGTGCAAGCTGTCAGGCAAGGTCAAAAAGGAATATCTTGCCCTTGTCAAAGGCAGGCTTGAAGGGTCGGGCAGTGTAGACGTGCCCATTTACCGCCCTGACCCGATGAAAACTCTGCGTGCCTGCTCATACGAGCTGGGCGTTGAAACGGCTCTGACCCACTGGACGGCAGAACGCAATTTTGAAAACGCAACCCTGATTGCGCTTAAGCTTGAAACAGGAAGAACGCATCAGATAAGAGTGCATATGGCGCATTCGGGGCATCCGCTTGCAGGTGATGATATGTACGGCGATTTTATGACTCACGTCGGTCACCATCTTCTGCATTGCCGCAAATGCAGTCTTACCCATCCTGTTACGGGTGAGGAAATGACTTTTGAAGCCCCCTTGTGGCAGGATTTTAATGAAGCCTTGAATGAAGTTCAGGGTGAACGGAGGTAAAATTTATGATTTGTAAAAACTGCGGTGCAGACGTGCCCGATTATTTCAAAACCTGTCCCGCTTGCAACAGCGATATGCCTGAAACGGCAACGGACTTTTCTTCAGACGAGCCGACTGTTGCGGTTAATGCCTGTGAAAATAACGCAGAAATTGAAGAACCCACGGTTGCCGCGGCAATGCCCGGTCAGCTGAATGATGATGAACCCACGGTTGCTTTTGAAGAAGAAAAAACCGTTTTTATGCCGCCAACCAAAGATGAACCCGTGCCTGAAAAAAAGAAAAACACGGGTCTTTCGGTTGCGCTTGCCGTGGTTTCGGTTATTGCAGCCGTATCGTTGGTGTTTAACGTGCTTTTTGCAACGGGCGTCGTTAACCCCCAGATGTTCAAAAGCAATAAACCCTCTGAAGAAATCAAAAAAGATTACAATTATGAAACCGCAATTGAAATCGGCGATTTCAAGGTTACAAACGCACAGTTTGACTATTATTATTCAATGTCATATCAGTATTTCCAGCAGATGGAAATCAGCTATCAGCAGTACGGCACGTCAATGGGCTTCCCTCTTGATAAATCACCCGATGAAGTTATGACGGGCCAGAAAAACGAGGCAGGCGAGGACGTATATTATGACGAAGCTATTGCTGATTATGCCTCAAGCCTTGCTTTCCAGCAGATTGCACTTTACACCGAAGCAAAATCACAGGGTTACACTCTGAACGCTGAAGAAAAAGAAGAGATTGAAACCGCAATTTCTTCGATTAAAAAGCAGGCGGAAGAAGAAGGTCTTTCATTTGATGCATTTATCAGCAAATACTATTCGGAAGGTCTTGATGAAAACGGTTTGCGTCAGCTTTTTGAAATTGAACTTATCGCTTTCCGCTATAAAGATGACCTTGAAACCAAGGCGCATGAGAGCGTGACAGATGCTCAGATTGAAGCTGAATATAAGGCAAATCCCGAAGAATATGCAGATTATAACGGCAACAGCGCTGACGTGCGCCACTGCCTTATCACTTTCAGCACCGACGCCACCGACGAAGAGAAGAAAGCCGCATACGATAAGGCGGTTAAAGCAAAAGACGAATTTATTGCGGCAGGCGGTACGGAAGAAGCTTTTATTGAAATTGTCAAAAAATATAATGAAGACTCGGGTTCAACCGCAACAGGCGGCTTATATGAAAGCATAACCCCCAAATCAAATTACGTTGCAAACTTCAAAAACTGGGCTGTTGATGCTTCCAGAAAAGCAGGCGACTGCGAAATTGTTGAAACGGAATACGGCTACCACATTATGTATTATGTAAAGAGCAACGGCCCTGCGTGGAAAGAAGCGGCACGCGAAAAGCTTCAGAAAGAAGCAGCCGAAGCAGCGTTTGATGCTCTTGTGGGCGAAAACGGCAAGTATAAGATGGTGAAAAATGAAGCTGTTATTGAAAAACGCACTGCGGCATTCTGCCAAAAGATAAAAGAACAGCTTGCCTGACAGCGTATAGCGGAATAATCGTTAATATTTGTAAAACAAGCGGAATTATTGCCAAATAAACAGTGTGCCCTTGTATATTTATTCAAACATTTTACAAAAATATGTAATTCGCTTGATTTTTTTAATATTAATGATATAATAAAGTCACAAAAATCAAAAAGGAGATTTATACAATGAAAAAGTTTGTTAAAGTTATTGCTCTTCTTATGTCACTCGTTTTTGTTGTGTCTGCATTTGCAGGTTGCGGCTCCAAAAAAGCAAATCTCGTAATCCTTGATACAGAATATATTACAGAAGATTATGCAATTGCAGTCGGCAAAACAAACAACCAGCTTCTTGATGATATCAACAATGCTCTTGTTGCTCTTAAAGAAGACGGCACAGTTAAAAAGATTCAGGATAAGTATATTCTTGGTGTTGAACACGACCTTGTTTTCCAGCAGAACGTTGATGGCAAGGAAGAAATCAAGATGGGTACCAATGCTGAATTCCCTCCCTATGAATTCAAAGAAGGCAACGATATCGTAGGTATCGATGCAGAAATTGCAGCAGCAATTGCTGATAAGCTCGGCAAGAAGCTTGTTATTGAAGATATGGCTTTTGACGGTCTTATCCCCGCTCTTGAAGCAGGCAGAATTCAGTTCATTATGGCAGGTCTTACAGTAACTGAAGACAGAAAGAAGTCTGTTAACTTCACAGAATCATACGCAACAGGCGTTCAGGTTGTTATTGTTAAGGAAGGTTCAGAAATCAAGTCAAGCGAAGATCTCTTTGCTCCCAAGGCTGACGGTTCACTCTGGAAGGTAGGCGTTCAGCAGGGCACAACAGGCGACCTTTATGCAACCTGGGACCTTGCAGAACCCGAAGAAGGCAAGCCCACAGCAACAGTTGAGCGTTACAGCAAGGGCGCAGACGCTGTTCAGGCTCTTATTGCAGATAAGGTTGATTGCGTAATCATCGACAATGAACCTGCCAAGGAATTTGTTAAGGTTAACAACAAATAATTATAACTAACATGCTTTTGGGGGCAGGTTTTCCATGCCCCCATTTGAATTTTATGGATAGCAGGTGGTTCTGTCAGTAATGGATAGTATTATCAGTTTCTTCAACGATTTTAAAGAAGATTTTATATTTAACTTTATTGAAGGCGACAGGTGGAAATGGCTTGTTGACGGTTTCTTTGTTACTCTTCAGGTAACTTTCTTTTCTGTGCTTTTAGGCATAGCAATCGGTGTTGTTCTTGCTTTGATAAGATCAACTCACGATACAAACATTTCATCAATCAACAATCCCGTTGCCCGTTTTTTTCTTAAGTTAGCAAATGCTGTTGCAAAAGTATATCTGACCGTTATCAGAGGTACACCCGTTGTTGTTCAGCTTATGCTCATCTATTATGTAATTCTTGTTTCTGTTGAAAGCAAGATTCTTGTTGCGTCTCTTGCGTTCGGCATTAACTCAGGCGCTTATGTTGCCGAAATTGTCCGTTCAGGCATTATGTCGATTGATAAAGGTCAGTTTGAAGCAGGCAGAAGTCTTGGCTTGAGCTATACCCAGACTATGACCAAGATAATTATTCCTCAGGCGTTCAAAAACGTTCTTCCTGCGCTTGCAAACGAGTTTATCGTTCTTCTTAAAGAAACTTCAGTTTCAGGTTATATTGCGCTTGAAGACCTTGCCAAGGCGGGCGACCTTATCAGAAGCCGTACATATTCTGCATTTATGCCTCTGATTGCGGTTGCTGTTATTTATCTTATCCTTGTAGTATTCTTCACCAAGCTGGTTGGAATTCTTGAAAGGAGGCTTCGCAACAGTGACCACTGATATTGAAAACAAAAACGACGTTATAATCAAAGTTACGGGTTTGCAGAAAAGCTTCGGCAATCTCAACGTTCTTAACGGAATAGATACCGAAATCAAAAAGGGCGAAGTTGTTGTTGTTATCGGCCCTTCAGGCTCGGGCAAATCAACGTTTCTGCGTTGCCTTAACCGCCTTGAGGAACCGACAGGCGGCACGATTGAATTTGACGGAACAAACATTACGGATAAACGCGTTAACATAAACAAGTTCCGCGAAAAGATGGGAATGGTGTTCCAGCAGTTCAATCTTTTCAATAACCTCACAATTCTCAAAAACATCACGCTTGCTCCCGTTAAGCTCGGTATTCTGAAAAAGGCGGAAGCAGAAGCTCTGGCTATGAGTCTGCTTGAGAGAGTCGGTCTTGCCG
>JAZNDY010000140.1:0-4954 GCA_045588295.1 Acutalibacteraceae bacterium | reverse complement strand
CCGTTTTTATTCTTTTTTAATTTTTGCTCCGAGCTGTGCCAAATCATTTTCTATTGATTGGCATCCCCGGTCTATGTGATGTATACCGTCAATAACGGTTATTCCCTCTGCACCAAGTGCCGCAACGGCAAGTGCACATCCCCCGCGAAGGTCACTTGCGGTAACCTTTGCCGCGTGCAGTCTGCTTGAGCCTTCGATAACCGCAACGCTGTTGTTTTCAACTCTTATATCCGCACCCATCTTTATAAGCTCGGGCACGTGCCTGAATCTGTTTTCAAAAATTTTTTCGCTTATAACGCTTGTGCCGCTTGCTTTTGATGCAACCGCCATAAAAAGCGCCTGCGAATCCGTCGGAAATCCGGGATAAGGCATTGTGCGAAGCCATCTGACCCTGCGCGGTCTGCCAAAAATCTCCGCCGTCATTTCATTGCCGCTGAACTCAACGTTGCAGCCTGCTGCTTCAAAAACGGGAACAACAGGGGCAAGATGTTCTTTTTCAATCCCTGTTATGCAAATTCTCCCGCCTGTGCAGGCACCCGCCGCCATAAAAGTTGAAGCAACTATTCTGTCAGGAATAATCCTGTGTTCTGCCGAACCGAGCCTGCCGCCGATAATACGGATAACACTCTGGCCTGCTCCGACAACGGTAACTCCGCACTTATTCAGATAATCGGCAAGGTCTGCAATTTCAGGTTCTCTTGCGGCGTTGGTTATAACCGTTTCGCCCTTTGCGCCGATAGCGGCAAGCATAACGTTTTCAGTTGCACCAACGCTGGGAAAGTTAAGCGTTATATGCCTGCCTTTAAGCCCGTCAGGGCATCGGCAGTCAAGCAGACCGCCCTGCTCCTGAATAACCGCACCCATTCTGCGCAAAGCAGAAAGATGCAGGTCAATGGGGCGCAGACCGATTTCACAGCCGCCGGGTGCAGTAACACTTGCCCTGCCGAAACGCGCAAGCAACGCACCCAGAAAAATAATGGATGAGCGCATTTCACGCATCATATCATCGGGTATCTCAAAGCAACCGGCACCCGATGAATCAACAATAACGGTATGTCCGCGGCACTCAACCCTGCAACCGATGTGACGCAAAATCTTTATTGCCGCATCAACGTCTGAAAGCTTGGGGCAATTATGTAAAACACTCACGCCCCCCGTTACCGCCGAGGCGGCAAGAATGGGCAGAATGCTGTTTTTTGAGCCTTGCAATTTAACGCAGCCGTGAAGCTCGTTACCGCCGTTTATAACAATATGTTCCATAATTCACGCTCCTGAAAAAAAGAAACCTGAGAAAACACTCTGCTTCATATTATTCAGAAACGGAAAAAGGTGTGAATTATTTTATAATCTCACAAAGGCAATCATAAATTCTTGCCGTTGCATCAATCAGAGCCATATCCTTGGCGTTTTTGCCGATTTGAGCAAGCTTTTCTTTGTCTGCAAGCAATGCGTTAACCTTTTCTGTTAACGTGTCGGGCGTCAGGTCTTTTTCTTCAAGAATTTCTGCCGCACCGTTATTGACCAGAGCCATTGCATTATGGTACTGGTGGTTTTCCGTTACGTAGGGTGAAGGAATAAGGATTGACGGCTTACCGAGAGCCTGAAGCTCGCTGAGTGTGCTTGCACCCGAGCGGCCGACAACGAGGTCAGCGGCAGGCAGACACTTGGGGACGTCGATATATTCCGTTACCCTGATATGGGGATTTGCTTTTAAATCAACGCCCTCTGCCTCAAGTTTTTCAGTAAACCAACCGCCGTTTTTGCCTGTTGCGTGCAAAAAGATGCAGTCATTATCCTTATACTTATTAAGTATAAGACCGAGCACGGCATCGTTAACGGGTTTTGCGCCGAGTGAGCCGCCCATTGAAAGAATAAGAGGCTTGCCGTCAGGTATGCCGAGCTCTGCTCTGGCAAAATCTCTGTCACCCTTGAGCAGGTCACCTCTTATTGGTAAGCCTGTTACGGTTACGGGGTTTTTGGGCTTCATATATTGCTCTGCCTTATCAACAGTGAGCATAACCTTATCAACCTTGCCTGCAAGGGCTTTGTTTGTTACGCCGGGAAAAGCGTTCTGCTCATGAATGGCGGTGGGAATGCCGAGCTTTGCCGCCATACGGAGAACAGGGCCGCTGACATAGCCGCCGAAACCTATAACAAGGTCGGGATTATATTCCTTGATAATTTTCTTTGCCTGTGAAGACGATTTGAGAAGCTTTGAAAGCGTGCCGATGTTATGCTTGATTGCATCGGGCGAAAAACTTCTCCAAAATCCGCTGATTTCAATGGTTTTAAGCTCATAGCCTGCTTCAGGCACAAGCTTTGTTTCCATTTTATCGGCAGTGCCCACAAACACCACCTGCGCAGAGGGGTGTTTTTCTTTTATATAACCTGCAGTGCCGAGAGCGGGGTTGATATGGCCGCCCGTGCCGCCTGCGGCGATAAGAATTTTTTTGTTATCCAGCATTTTTCTTCTTCCTTTCTGCGTTTCGTGAAACTGCAAGAACCATACCCATTTCAACCAGCAGCATAATCAGTGACGTTCCGCCGTAGCTGAAAAACGGGAGGCTTATACCCGTGTTAGGAACAGTTGAGGTAACAACGGCAATATTCAGAGCCGCCTGCAAACCAACGTGAAAACTGACGCCCATTGCAAGCAAAGCGCCGAATTTTGTTCTTGCACGCAAACCGATAATAAATCCTCTTGCAACAAGAAGAATAAACAGCACAATAATAAGAAGAGCTCTGATGAAGCCGAGTTCTTCACAAACGATGGCAAAAACAAAGTCGTTCTGCGGCTCGGGCAGATACATATGCTTTTGCTTTGAGTTACCGAAGCCGAGGCCGAAAAGACCGCCTGAGCCGATGGCATAAAGCGATTGCAGGCTTTGCCAGCCTGAGCCTCTTGCTTCCGCAGTTGTAAGCTCATCACCCGTGAGAAGTTTAAGCCAGATTCTGATTCTTTCGCTGGCATAACCCTCAAGGAATTTATCGGCATTAAGAACAAAAATTACCGCCACCACAAGAACAACACCGCCTGCTATAGCGAACCATTGCCATTTTATGCCGCCGAAAAACATCATTGCAACGCCGATGCCGAGCATAAGAAGTGTGCCCGAAACGTGGTTTTCAAGGTAAACAAGACCACACACAAACACAATGATTAACATATAAGGAAAAATCATCCATGCTTTTTTCTCAACAAGCTTATGGTATTTTTCCATACTGAAAGCGAGAAACATTATCAGCGCAAGCTTTGCAATTTCTGACGGCTGGAAAGAACCGATAACAGGCACATACATCCAGCGCCTGAATTCCGCCTTGCCTGCTACCTCATAGGGGTTAATAAGAACGTAGCAAAGCAGCAACACGGCAATAAGCATCACAACACCTGCGGCATCCCTGAAAATATCAACGTTTATAAACGAAACCGCCAGCATCAGAATAACGCCGAGAATGGCGAAAGTGACCTGATTTTTAATGTAATAATAAGGGTCGTATGCTGCGCTTTTATCATACCATGCATAAACGTAGCTTGCAGAAAACATCATAACAAGACCGATTGTGAGCAAAGCAATAACAAGCGCAAGAAAAGTTATATCAAACGGGGCAGTATTGAAACAGTCTTTAAGGCTTCTTCTGCGTTTGGCAATATCTCTTATTGTATAAAAAATACCGCTGTGATGTTTCAAAAAAGTTTTAAACAAAGCCGACCCGTCTCCTTTCTTGTTGATTTATCAGCCGAAATACCCTCCGTATTTCATCAGCAAAAATGCCGCAACTCCGCCGAGAATATTCACAACCGCAAAAACTGAAACGATTTTCTTTTCGCTCCAGCCGCACATTTCAAAATGATGGTGAATGGGTGCCATTTTAAATATTCTTTTGCCGCCGCTTAATCTGTAATAAACAATCTGCAAAACGTCTGACGCACCCTCAATAACAAACACCAGACCTGCAGGCAGAAGAATAAGCGGGCAGTTTAAGCCATAGGCAACGGCAACAAGCATACCGCCCAGAAAAAGCGAGCCTGTGTCACCCATAAAAACTTTTGCAGGGTTTTTGTTCCACAGAAAAAAGCCGAGGCACGCCCCTGCAAGCGCGCTTGCCGCCATTGAAAAACCAAAAAGACCTTTTAAAGCCGCAATAACGCCGAGAGTAACTGAAGCCGTAAGCGTTATGCTTGAGCAAAGTCCGTCAATGCCGTCTGTGAAATTCACGGCGTTGACCGTTGCATATATAATTACAATGCTGAAAATCCAGTAAAAAGCATTAATATGCACCATCCCCCAAAAAGGGATAAACATATAAGTCATGCCGCCCATACTCTTGCTGAGGCTGAAAATATAAACAAGAGCAACAAGAAGCTGGGCAACGGTTTTTTGCTTTATGGTGAGCCCTAAGTTTCTGTGCATAACAGCTTTGACGTAATCGTCAACAAAACCGATAAGACCGAAGCTGAGGGCCATTATAAAACCGCTCCAGAGCTTTGTGTATTGCTCTGTTGCAATCAGACTGCCTGAAGCAACAATATCGCCGCCCATCATTTTATCGGTCACAACGGTAACAACCAGAGCCGCAGCCACACCGAGAATCATCATCAATCCGCCCATTGTGGGTGTGCCCTGTTTGGTTTTGTGCCATTTGGGGCCTATATCAAGTATTGTTTGCCCGAATTTAAGCTTTCTGAGCCAAGGCACCATCACAAAACCTGCAACGCCTGTTACGGCAAGACCGATAATGCCTGACATAATGACAGCCGCAATTGATTTCATAAATCAATCAACACCTTCGAAAGAGGAATATATTGAATAAATAACGTCCTCAAGCTTCATACCTCTGCTTGCTTTGAAAAGAATTGCGTCACCTTGCGTGAGTGTTGCAATAAGCTCTGCCGCAAGCCGCTGTTTATCCGTAAAGCTTTTAACAAAATCAATTCCGCCCTGCGCAGCCTTTG
>JAZNDY010000139.1:0-2261 GCA_045588295.1 Acutalibacteraceae bacterium | reverse complement strand
GATAAAAAATGAACCTCTTGATATTTACACCGATAAAGATGGTCTGACAGACAGAATGACAGGCGTGAGGTTTCAGAGCAAAGAAAAGATGACCGTTATTCACGCTGAAACCTACGGTCTTTCAAAGAATATGGTCGTTACAAATGCAAATTATTATCTTCAGCTTGCCCACCGTGTATCTCCGTTCACATTGTTTTACCGTTCGCCTCTGACGGTTAAGGAAAATAACGTCCGTCAGAACGGAATGGGATATATGCTGTTTAACGGGAATACGATGATATGCTGGTGTGCACCGGATTCAGCGGAGGAACAAAATGAGAAATGATGAAATGTATCTGCAGCTTTATATAATCCGTCATGCGGAAAGTATGGGCAATGTTGACCCTGACGGCGATTTTGACAAGGTAAATCCGCCGCTTACCGCCCACGGCGAAGCTCAGGCAAAGGCTTTGGGTGAACGCTTTTCGGGTTTTGAAAACTATACGCTGTATGCAAGCCCCCTTGACAGAGCAATAAAAACCGCAAAATGCATTTCCGATGAAATGATAATTGATTCCGAGCTTCTTGAATGGGGAGTAAGGCAGACCGGAAACGGCTTTGAGGATTTCAATGAAAGTGTCGAAGAAGCACTTGAAAGAGCGAAAAAGGTTATTGAAAGGCTGAAAGCAAGGCATAATAAGAAAGAAAACGTGATTATCGTAACCCACGGTATGTATACTCAGTTTCTTCTTAAAGCCGCACTCGGAATAAGCGATGCAATGCGTTTTTCCGTCTACAATGCATCGGTGTCAAAGGTGAATTTCAGCTATGATTATCCGCCCAAACTCGCATTGCAGAACGACATATCGCACCTTAAAGAAACAGACGGCGAAAAGCTTTTCTGGATGTAAAAAATATGCCCACAGGTCATTGACCCGTGGGTTTTTGTCTTTATCAGAGCTTAATCATCTGCATATCCCTGCAGATTTTATCAAGTGTCTTTTCGTCCATATTGTCGTTGCCGTCAAGCTTAACGGTGAAATAAGCCGAAACATTTTCCGAAAGGGGATAGATTACGTTAACGTCAACCGTTTCTTTTCCCGGTTCATCAACATAGGTAATGGCATAGGTTACTTTCTTGTATTCGTGCTTGACGCCCTTGGTAACGTCGTTTTCGTCAAAGTCCATTGACAGACCGCTGATAACGGTTGCCACAGAGTCCTTGTGGTATCTGATATGAGCAGTGATGCCCGAATATGTAAAGCCGCTTTTACCTTCAACGGAACCCTCAAGGGAATATGCTATTTTGTTATCCGCAACGTGGAATTTGATGTCATCCGTATCTTCATAATCTGCAAGCATTTCGGGCAGATATCTCATATAATCGGGTATCTGCGAATTTGTTGATTCTATGTGATTTGTGAAAAACTCAACGTTTTTTGCCGTGCCGCAGGCGGTCAGCATAAGAGCGCAGAGAACAACACATAAAAATGATTTGAATATTTTCATATAAACACTCCTTAAGGCATATAGGGATTATCGTCAAATTCGTAATTCTCGGGCATAATGAAGGGGCGGAAATAGTTGATGGTATAATCAATACCCCACTGACCTTTTTTGCCGTGCCAATAGCTTGAATGAGGCTCAATGGAAAGCATACCGTTATAATCCTTGGTGTAAAGGATGTCCATTGCGGCACCCCAGTTTATACAGTCAAGGCCTGCAGGCGCATCGTCATAGACGTCATTATCGAAATATACGCAGCCCTTGAGGTGGAAATGATAGAATCTGTGACCCCAGTCACGCATTTCCGCAAGGTAGTTGCCGTTGTCGTAAATGCAGTGAGAGATATCGTATTTGATGCCAAGCTCGGGCAGTGCGGAACGCACGATTTCCCAAACCTTAGGTTCAACAATAAAGTTTTCCCAACGCCAGTTATAAACGCCAATTTTAACACCTTTATCCTTGGCAAAATCAATCAGTTTGCCGAGATAATCAATGGCAATGTTGCAGTTTTCGTAAAAGCTTTTGCCGTCAACGTAGTTTACACCGCAGTTGTAAACGGGGCAGCCGATAATTGATGCGGCTTCGATTACATTTTTATCTGCCTGCAGTGCTTCGGGAATAATGTTGCCGTTGTCGTCGATACGGGTCATACCCCATCTGCCCATTGAACCGACGGCAACGCCGTATTTTTCGCTGTATCCCTTTATCTCGTAAGCTTTTGCAAGAAATTCAGCGGAGTGATAGTTGTGGTTAAGGCAGAATTCAACTGCATCAAG
>JAZNDY010000138.1:0-3047 GCA_045588295.1 Acutalibacteraceae bacterium | reverse complement strand
ACCTATGCCAAAAAGGCAAAGGGATACATAAACGAAATTATTGAAATTGGTGCAGTCAAGCTTGATGCAGAGCTTGAAAATGTTGACACGTTTTCCTGTATAATTCGCTCCCAAATCGGCAAAAAATTAAGAGGGAGCGTTAAAAGACTTACCCATCTCACAAATGACGATATCAATTCAGGTATGCCCTTTACAAAGGCGTTTTCAATGTTTCGTAAATGGATAGGCACCGAAGAAACCGTCATCTTCACTTGGGGCGACGGCGATGTAAGGGTGTTGCTTGAAAACTTCAAATATCTTAACGGAATCAAGGTTATACCTTTTCTTGATAAATACTGTGACCTCCAGCGTGTTTTTCAGCGCATAATGGGCAGCACAAAGGGTCAGCAGACGGGTTTGCTGAATGCGGCACAAATGCTTGATATTGACCCTGAAATGTATATTCATCACCGCGCGTTGGGCGACAGTATGCTTACCGCGGATATTCTTAAAATTTTGCTCAAAAATAATGAGTTTTTTCCTGAAATTGTTGATTGCAACGATGCTTTTTATGAAAAGCTTGTTTACAAAGCTAAGGTTATCCGCAACATCGATAATCCGCTTGTTGATAAAAAGCGCCTTTGCCACGTTTGCGAAACTTGCGGCACGGCGTGCAGTCAGCTTACTGCGTGGAAATTCCATTGCCAGTTTTTCAGAGCAAATTTTTATTGCCCCGAATGTGACCTGACTTATACAGTCGGTATCAGATTTAAGAAGCTTTATGATAAGGTTGAGTTTCGCAAAATAGTTTCGGTTATGGAACCGAAAATCACTCAGGAGGATGAAAACGAATGAAAATTCTTGTAACAGGCGGAGCAGGCTTCATCGGCTGCAACTTCGTCTATTATATGCTTGAAAAATATCGTGATTATGAAATCGTTTGCCTTGATGCACTCACTTATGCAGGCAACCTTAAGAGCCTTGATAAGGCTATGGAAAACCCCAATTTCAAGTTCGTTAAAGGCAGTATTGCTGATAAAGAATTTGTTGATAAGCTTTTTGCTGATGAAGCTTTTGACGTTGTTGTTAACTTTGCGGCAGAGAGCCACGTTGACCGTTCTATTGAAAATCCTTTTATCTTTCTTGAAACAAACATTATGGGCACAGCCTGCCTGCTTGAAGCAAGCAAAAAATACGGCGTGAAGCGTTTCCATCAGGTTTCAACCGACGAGGTTTACGGCGACCTTCCTCTTGACCGTCCTGACCTTTTCTTTACCGAAGAAACACCCATTCACACCTCAAGCCCTTATTCATCTTCAAAGGCTTCTGCGGATTTGCTGACTCTTGCTTTCCACAGAACTTACGGTCTGCCCGTAACAATTTCGCGTTGCTCCAATAACTACGGACCCTATCAGTTCCCCGAAAAGCTTATTCCTCTTATGATTGTCAGAGCGCAGGAAGATCAGAGCTTGCCTGTATACGGCGAGGGATTGAACGTGCGTGACTGGCTTTATGTTGAGGATCACTGCAAGGCAATTGATATGATTATCCATAACGGCAGAGTGGGCGAGGTTTATAACGTTGGCGGTCATAACGAGAAGCAGAACATTGAAGTTGTTAAAACGCTTCTCAAAGCTCTCGATAAGCCTGAGAGCCTTATCACTTACGTTAAAGACCGAGCAGGTCACGACCTTCGCTATGCGATTGACCCAACAAAGATTTCAACCGAACTCGGCTGGCTGCCCGAAACAAAGTTTGATGACGGTATGGCAAAAACAATCCGCTGGTATCTTGATAACAAAGAATGGACAGACGATATCAAGAGCGGTGAATATGCAGAATACAGCCGCAGAGTTTACGGCGAATAAAAAATTAAGGATGTGCTTTAATGCACATCCTTTTTTATATCTTTTGAATTTCAACAATCGTCAGCAGGTTGCCGCTGATTTTGAAACGCACGTCATAGCCTGCAAATTCAAGCCCGTAAATGCGTTCGGGGTCAGACTGGTATTGCGGCCTTGGGTCTTGCTTTAAAACGGCTGTGAGGGCTTCCTGCTTTCCTTTTGGGATAATTGCAAACAGCTCAGGCGGAAAATCAATTTCAAGCGAACCTTCTTTTTTCTGCAGAGCAAATCCGCCGCTTGCTTCAGGATGAGCATCAACGTAAGGAAGATAAGGCTTGATATCGATTATCGGTGTGCCGTCAAGCAGGTCAGCACCGCTGACTGTCAGCACAATTCCGTTTTCTTCGGTTTCGTCAATCGAGATAAGCTTTACGCACGAAAGACCGATTGAATTCGGTCTGAAAGGGGAGCGTGAGGCAAAAACGCCCATCCGCTTGTTACCGCCGAGTCTGGGGGGTCTGACGGTGGGATTCCATTCTTTGCCGGCGCATTCAGAAAATTGCCAAAGAATCCATATATGGGAATAACCCTCAAGCCCTCTGAAAGCCTCGGGAATGCGGTATTCAGGTTCAAAAATAATCTTTGCTTCAAGCTCGTCAACGAGTCCGCTTTGTCGGGGTATGCCGAATTTGGATGAAAAATCTGATTTGATATGAGCAATCGGTTCAACCGTGAATTTCATAATGCACCTCATAAATTAATTGTTTTAATTATAGACGAATTTAATTGCTTAATCAAGTGTATAAACTAAAAAAGGAACAGGGTAAACTGATTCCCTGTTCCGATTATTATGATTTACTTATATATATTAATTGATGTGGATTGGTTGTTTAATATATGACCATGTAATGAGTCATTTCCGACAACCCACATAGTTTTTTTACCATATGGGGATAATATGCCTGTTGAAACGTTCAGTTTTTGTCCCGGATAGTATTCTGACAAGTCAAATAGAGTGTTGTCTTTACCGATAATAAGTTTCCAACCTTCTTCAAAGATTATCACGTTTTGTTGAGTAATCCAGCTTTTGTTTCCGGAATAGACATCGGTTTCAATTTTTACGCTTTTAACTGTTCCTGTGAAACATATATTTGCCCCACCGTAAAGTTTTTTAAATCTTGCTTCATTAGCTTCATATTCATCTAATAAATCCTGTATAGATAT
>JAZNDY010000137.1:0-2069 GCA_045588295.1 Acutalibacteraceae bacterium | reverse complement strand
AAGTGTTTCCAAGCACTGCGGCAGCTTTTTTGGCAAGCTCACATACAAGGTTAACACCGAGTGACATATTTGCGCTGAAGAAAACGGGGATTTTGTCGGCAGCGGATTTTATCAGAGCCTTCTGAGAATCGTTGAGACCCGTTGTGCAGATAACTGCAGGGATGTTGTTTTTTACGGCATATTCAAGCAAACCGCCGAGTGCCGAAGGGTTGGAAAAGTCGATGATAACGTCTGCCTTTTCTGTTATCTCATCGGGAATAAGAGCAGGGGAGGCATAAACAGGGTAACCGTAAAGGTTTTCTGCATAAATATCAATGCCGCCGATGATTTCCGCATCACTTGTAACCGCAACGTTTGCAGTTACAGCTTTGCCCATTTTTCCGTTGCATCCGCTTAATAAAATTCCTGCCATTTTAAATTACCTCATTAATTTAAGATAATCCGAACTTGCAGTTAAGCAGGTTCGGATTTTGTTGTGTTTTGTTTATTAAACAAGACCGTGCTTTGCAAGGCTTGCTCTGAGCTTTGCTTTTGCTTCCTCTGTCATTTCATAAAGGGGAAGTCTGCAGGGACCAACGTCAAGACCCATCATATTCATAGCTTCCTTAACGGGAATGGGGTTAACGTCAACAAAAAGGTTGTTGCAAAGGTCAAGGTATTCAAGCTGAAGGTTACGGCTGCCTTCGTAGTCTCCTGCAAGGAATTTTGCAGGAATATCGTGAGCAACCTGAGGAAGAATGTTTGAAAGAACAGAGATGCTGCCCTTGCCGCCGAGCGACATGAGAGCGGTAACCTGGTCGTCGTTTCCTGAATAAACAGAGAAATCGGGTCCGCAAAGAGCAATTGTCTTTGCAACGGCAGAAATATCGCCGCTTGCTTCCTTTGTGCCAACGATTCTGGGGTGCTTTGCAAGCTCAACGTAAGTTTCAGGCTGAATATTAACACCTGTTCTTGAGGGGACGTTATAGGTGATAATCGGCACGCTTACTCTGTCTGCAATGTAGTTATAGTGAGCGATAAGACCTCTCTGTGAAGTCTTGTTGTAGTAAGGTGTTACGGAGAGAAGAGCGTCAACGCCTGCCTTTTCAGCTTCGTTTGAAAGCTTAACGGCGTAGTTTGAATCGTTGCTGCCTGTACCTGCAATAACAGGGATTCTCTTGTTAACAACTTCAACCGTGAATCTTATTGCTTCTGAATGCTCATCATGGTCAAGGGTTGAACCTTCGCCTGTTGTGCCGCAGATTATGATAGCGTCTGTGCCGTGAGCAATCTGATATTCAAGAAGCTCTGCAAGCTTGGCGTAGTTAACTTTGTTGTCTGCAGTGAAAGGTGTTACAATGGCGACACCTGCGCCGGTAAAAACAGTCTGCTTCATAGCTGACTCCTTTCGTCAAATCAATCAGTTCTTGGGGTTGATGTAGCCCTGTGCGCAAAGCTGTTCTGCCATAAGAACGGCACCGCCTGCTGCGCCTCTGAGGGTGTTGTGAGACAGGCACACAAATTTGTAATCAAAGATCACGTCCTCGCGGAGACGGCCGATAGAGATGCCCATTCCGCCGTACAGATCTCTGTCAAGGCGTGTCTGGGGTCTGTTGTCCTCTTCAAAATAGGTGAGAAATCTCTCGGGTGCGTGGGGAAGCTGCAGACGCTGTGCTTCGCCAACAAACTCTGCCCAATCCTTGAGAATCTGTTCCTTTGAGGGCTTGTTTTCAAAGGAAACAGAAACAGCAGCCAGATGTCCGTCAGATGCAGGAACACGGATGCACTGAGCAGAAATGACGGGAGTTTCGGCATTGACGATGGCACCGTTTTCTACCTTGCCCCAGATCTTCAGGGGCTCTTTCTCGCTCTTTTCTTCCTCACCGCCGATAAAAGGAATCACGTTGTCGATCATCTCGGGCCAGGTGTCAAAGTTCTTTCCTGCACCGGAGATTGCCTGAAATGTGGTAACGTTGACAGCTTTGATGCCGTATTTGCGGAGGGGCTCAAGGGCGGGAACGTAGCTCCGAATGGAGCAGTTGGGTTTTACGGAAATAAAACCTTTTTTTGTTCCCAGACGGGCCTTTTGC
>JAZNDY010000136.1:0-1707 GCA_045588295.1 Acutalibacteraceae bacterium | reverse complement strand
CCCGTCTTAAAACGATATTTGAGTGGCTTGAAAAATATCCCAAGCTCCAAATCGGTCTTGACTATGAATCATTCACATTTGATGAATATTCAAAAACCGACCCCGAAATTATTGAGATGATTTCGCTTCTGCTCAAAAAATATCCCGACAGAGTCGGACTCGGCGCAACCACATACGGTCAGCCGCTTTCGCTCACCATTTCAGAGGAATCAAACGCACGTCAGCTTATTTACGCAGTAAGAACTAACAAAGCACATTTCGGCATAACACCGAATGTTTATTCAATTTCTGAATTTGCACTCAACAATCAGACGCCCCAGCTGATAAAGCAGTGCGGCTATGATGCGGCAATTCTGCGCTCACACGTTATGGGATACGGCTATCCTCGCACCTTTGACAGTGCGTGGGGACGCTGGATTGGCAAAGACGGCAGTGAAATTCCCGCTGTGCCTACATATGACAAACAGGGCAGAGGCTTCAACTGCACAACGGTTGATAACTGGATTCTTTCCCGCTGGCCTGACGACACAAAGATTTCTCTTGAAGATTTTGAGGAGATGTTTGAAAAATACTCTCCCCTGCTCGCTTCAAGATACGATGACCTTACACAGGAAATTGAAAAAGTCACCGCTTACACAGAAACCAAAGAAAACGTTGAATATATTCTGCTTGAAGACATTCCTGAACTTTACGGCGAGGCAAAAGACGAACTTGCCACCACCGACAACGATTTCCACGTTCAGATGCCCTGGGGATATTGCGGCAACGAAATCTTTAACGGTGTGCGCAAGGCAGAGGTTGAAGCCGTGCAGGCAGAAAAGCTGAACGCCCTTGCAATGATGCT
The DNA here is from genome assembly GCA_045588295.1 of Acutalibacteraceae bacterium. Lineage (GTDB taxonomy): Bacteria > Bacillota > Clostridia > Oscillospirales > Acutalibacteraceae > CAG-177. The sequence goes on along the minus strand of JAZNDY010000136.1, from coordinate 863 downwards.
TGGTGCAAACGAAGAAAGAGAAAGCCTTGATGAAGCTTGGAAATATGCTCTTGTTGCCCAGCACCACGACGTTACAATCTGCGGTCTGCTTGACCTTGCACACAGATTTATCCCGTCATCGCTCAAAGCTTCAAGCGATGCAAAAGAAAAATCGGCATCTGCCATTGCCGCAAAATTTGCTTCACCCGACAGAGAAAAGACGGTTGCAATAAACAACCTTTCCTTCCCAATTGACGAATGGGTTGATTCTGACGGCAAAAAGCTTCACGTCAAGCTCGCACCCTTCACCGCAGAAGAGGTTGCAGAAAGTGCCGAAAAGCATTGCTTCCTGTGGGATTGCGAAAGCGGAATCCTCACCACCCCCTGCTACAAGCTGAAGCTTACAAGCGGCGGCATAGCTTATATTGACAGTCTTAACGGCAAAAGAATTGCCGACAACGGCGAAAGCAGTCTTTTCACTGCTTACATCAATGATGAGGATTGCGCATCAACAGGCGAATGGAGCGTTGAAATCAGTGATTCATGCGCACTTGCCGTTTATAAAGGTAAAATCGGCTCCGTGCCTTTCAGCCTTGAAATGAATTTCAACGGTGAAAGCCCGAGAATTGACTGCAAAACAAAATTTGAGGTTCACGGTGAGCTCATCGGCAAACTCGGCGAAAAAATGGGTCTTAAAAAATCCCTTACCGTTGAGGGTCATATGCACGAGAGCAAGCTCTGCCTCAACCTTAACCTTTGCCTTGACGAAAACCGCAAAATGGTACGCGACCTGCCTTATTCGATTTCGGATTGGAGCGGCGATATCAGAGTGACTGAAGATTATTGGTACAAAGAAGACCTCATTCTTATTGACCAAAAGGTTG
>JAZNDY010000135.1:0-1929 GCA_045588295.1 Acutalibacteraceae bacterium | reverse complement strand
GCCTGTGCCGCAAAAGCAGGCACACCCACAGCAAACGCAAGCACTGCGCAAAGAATAGCCGAGATTGCTTTTTTGAGTTTTTCCACTACTAAAAACCTCCTTTATACTCTCGGCGGCGCTCTGTTTTGCACCGCCCGATTTGATTCTAACTGCACCGTTTTACAAAGTCAACGCACTGCGCAAAACCTTAATAACTCTTAATAAAGTCTTAAGGGTTTCTTAATCTTTCATAAGAAATTTTTAAGTTTTCATTCAAAATATATTAATAATTATCTAAAAAGTTTCAATAATTCTTGCCAATTAAGAAATGCTGTGTTATTATTACAGTATATATACATTATAATGGAGTAATTTAACGTGGAAAACATAATTATTATTTCGTTGCTCGCCGTTACCGTTGTTTTGCTTGTTGTTCTGCTTATAAAACAGTCAAAGCAAAAAACCAACGTTTCAGACGGCAAAATCGATGCCCTCGGCACAGGTCTTAACGAGCTTTCACGCTCCATCGGTGCCGAATTTGAACGCAGCCGCCGCGAAACACAGGCAGGTCAGCGTGATATGCGCCTTGAAACCGCGCAAAACCTTAACCAGATGAACGATAAGCTTGAAAATCTGCGTGTTGATAACACAAAACAGAGTGCAGAGCTTTCAAAAACACTGGGCGACTCGCTCAACACCATCAGGCTCAACAACCTTGAGCAAAATGAAAAGCAAAGCAAGGCTCTGACCGAAGCCGTTGACAAAATGCGCGAAAGTAACGAAAAAAAGCTTGAGCAGATGCGTCTTACGGTTGATGAAAAGCTGACCTCCACCCTCTCACAGAGGCTGGACAGCTCGTTCAAAACCGTTTCAGACAGGCTTGAAAACGTTTATAAGTCACTGGGCGAAATGAAAGAGCTTTCAAACGGCGTTACGGCAAACGTTGCCTCGCTCAACAGAGTGCTCACAAACGTTAAGGCAAGAGGCACCTGGGCAGAAGTTCAGCTTGGCGCAATTCTTGACCAGACAATCCCCGGTATGTATGAAACAAACTTTGCCTGCAATTCCGCCTCCAAAGACAGGGTTGAATTCGCCGTCAGAATCCCGTCAGGCGAGGACAGTGACAGAATAACCTATCTGCCCATTGACTCAAAATTCCCGATGGAGGATTATATCCGCCTTTGCGATGCCGCAGACTCTGCCGATGCAGAAGCACTTGCCGCCGCAAGAAAAGCGCTTGAAGCACGCATTCTCAACGAAGCAAAAACCATTGCAAAATATATCAACGTGCCCACCACCACACCTTTTGCAATTATGTACCTTGCCACTGAAGGTCTTTATGCTGAAATCGCATCCTCACGCAACGCAATAAGCGAAAGAGTGCGCAGCGAATATAACATTATGATAGCAGGCCCCTCAACCATCACAGCCCTGCTCAACTCACTTTCTCTGGGTTTCAGAGCCGTTGCCATTAATGAGAAAGCAAACGAAGTCCGTCTGCTTCTTGCCGCAGCAAAGGTTCAGTATGATAAATTCGGCGTTGTTCTCCACAAGGCAAAGCAAAAAATTGATGAAGCCGGCAAATCCCTTGAGGAAGCTGACCACCGCAACGAAATTATCAGAAAGAAGCTCAAAAAGGTTGAAGAAATCGACGGTATGAATGCCGACGAAATATTAGGTTTGGAAGAAAATAATTCAGATATATAAGGAGGAAACCTCAATGAAAGATCCCAAAGAAATTCTCGCTTTAATGACTCTTGAAGAAAAAGCCGCTATCTGTGACGGTGAAAACTTCTGGAATCTCAAAGCAATGGAAAAGTATGAAATCCCCTCAATTATGGTTTGCGACGGCCCTCACGGTCTTCGTAAAAAGGATTACAGCAAAAAGGGCGACAGCCTGAGCAACAGCGTGCCTGCCATCAGCTATCCCACAGCTGCCACAACCGCTTG
>JAZNDY010000134.1:0-1992 GCA_045588295.1 Acutalibacteraceae bacterium | reverse complement strand
TATCCCCACTCATCAAGACCTGCGATATCCGCAAAAGCCTTGTTGTTGGGAATAAGACCGATTGCAACAAAAAGACCGTCAACCTCAAGGTCGCTCTCACTGCCGTCAGCTTCTTTTTTAAGCTTCAGACCGTTAAGCGTTGTTTCGCCCTTAAGCTCGGTGATAACAGTGCCCATAATGAACTCAACGTTATCCTTTGTTTTCAGCTTTTCAACAAGCCTTGCTTCGCCTGTGAAGAAATCAAGATTCTGAATAACGTAAACCTTTTTGCAGCCTTCCGAAAGAAGAACTGCTTCCTGCAAAGCGGAATTACCGCCGCCGAGAACGGCTACGGTCTGACCCTTGAAGAATGCGCCGTCACACACTGCGCAATAGGAAATGCCCTCACCAACAAGTTCGTTTTCTTTTGCAAGACCGGTCTGTCTGTGTTTAACACCCGTAGCAATGATAACCGCTTTTGCTTCATGCTCACCTTCTTCTGTGATAACGGTTTTGGTTGCGCCGTTATCGCGGATTCCGGTTACTGTTTCCATTTCAACTTCCGCACCCTGTGTAAGCACCTGGTCAACAAGCTTTTCGGCAAATTCGTTGCCGCTCATTGTTGCAAAGCCGGGGTAGTTTTCTATCTGGGGTGAATAGGTTATCTGACCGCCGAACGTGCCTTTTTCAAGCACAAGAACGGTTTTATCTGCTCTGAGCGCATAAAGAGCTGCAGTAAGACCTGCAGGGCCTGCACCGATTACTATAATATCATACATAATATTTCATCCCTTTAAAAACAAGACAAGCCTGCAAGAGCAGGCTGTCTTTTTTTATTTATTGGTTAATCAAAAATCAGATTGCGGCACCTGTTGCGGAATCAATAAACTTTTTGATATCTGCAACGCCTGCGTATTTTTCGAATTCGCCGCCTGCAACAGCAACGAGTGTGGGAGCCTGCTTGATGCCGAGCTTAACAGCAAGGTCCTGATTCTCATATGCCATAACTTCGTTAACAACAATACCTGCCTTTGAAAGCTGAGCAAGAGCTATTTTGCAGTTGGGGCAAGTTGCTGTTTTGAAGAGGTAAAGACCGTCAGCAAGAGGGCAAGCTGTTTCTGCTTCTGCTGCGGGAGCGTTATCTCTCTTAACTGTGCCGTGCTTTGTAATATCGGAGCTTGCAATGTTATAAACCTTGCGTTCCTTATATTCCTGTGACTTACCGTCGTTCCAGTTCTGAACGGGTCTGTAATAACCTGTGATACGGCTGTAAACTTCTGCAGTTTCACCGCATTCGGGGCAAGTGAAGTGCTCGCCTGCGATATAGCCGTGGTTCTTACATACGGAGTAAGTGGGAGAAATTGAGTAATAAGGAAGCTTATAGTTTTCTGAAATCTTTCTTACAAGATTTGCCGCAGTCTTCCAATCAGGCAGCTTTTCGCCGAGGAAGGCGTGGAAAACGGTACCTGATGTGTAAAGAGTGTGAAGTTCATCCTGCATATCAAGAGCCTCAAAAACATCCTCTGTGTAACCAACGGGAAGATGTGAGCTGTTGGTGTAATAAGGTGTGCCGTCTGAAGCGGTGATGATGCCGGGGTAACGCTTAACGTCGTGCTTTGCAAGGCGGTAAGAGGTTGACTCTGCAGGTGTTGCTTCAAGGTTATAAAGATCGCCGTATTCTTCCTGATAGTCTGAAAGGCGCTCTCTCATATGGTTAAGAACATCTTTTGCAAACTGACGTGTTTTTTCGTCAATCATATTTGCTCTGAGCCATTTTGCGTTAAGACCAACTTCGTTCATACCAACAAGGCCGATGGTTGAGAAGTGGTTTGCAAAAGTGCCGAGGTAACGCTTGGTGTAAGGATAAAGACCCTCGTTGAGGAGCTTGGTGATGATTGTTCTCTTAATCTTGAGTGAACGTGCGGAAATATCCATCATCTTGTCAAGGCGCTTGTAAAACTCTTCCTCTGTTTCTGAAAGGAAAGCGATTCTGGGAAGGTTGATTGTTACAAC
>JAZNDY010000133.1:0-7624 GCA_045588295.1 Acutalibacteraceae bacterium | reverse complement strand
AATTGATTTTTTTCACAACCGTGTTTTTGCCAAAGTCTGCGAACAACACAACCGCAAGCGCAACAACAATAACAGGAACTGCCGAAATAGCAGACGTTACGGCAGAAAGTGTTTTGGTTTTTAAAGAGCTGCAGTTTTTTACGGCTAAAACGGTTGAACAAATAAAGCAGGCACACAAACAAACCAAAACAACTGCAGAACTGCTTTTAAAAACACAAACGGTAAGGTTAACCAAAGAAAGCACAGGCAAAAAAACCAACGCCTTACATACAACATTTTTCTTAAAGATTAACACTCCGACGGCAATAAAAGCCAACGCATATATTATGGAAATAAGACGGATTTTTGTCAGGTAAACCGAATAACCGAAGCAATAACAAACAAGAGTGAGCATCGGAATAAATGAAACGAAAAAGAGAAGAACAAATGGCGGAATCTGTCTTTTTTTCATATTTATTCCTTTCCAAGCATTTTAGCATATAAGGAAGATAAGATTTTTGATAAAACAGCAAAGAAAACGGTCAGGAATATACCGGCTCCAAACCAAAACAGCGTTACTTCAAAAAAATCCGTGACTGTTCCGCCAAACAATTCAAGCGGATTAAATTCATAATGAAACGAGCTCCAAGCAAATGCCGCAATTGTTAATAACACAGAAAACGCACAGCAACACCACGAAAAAATCTTTTTGCTTTTATAAAGCCTGATAAAATACCAGTTGGTCAGCGAAAGCATAAAACCGGTTGCAGGCACAACTATGTTGAAAGCCGCCAGACTGTTTCCCCAAACATCATAACCCGTAGCAGCTTCAAAATATACGCCGACGGTTATCGTAAGAAACGAAAACAAGAATAGCAACGATTGCATAACAGAAGCTTTCCAGTCGTTTATTCTTGTGCATTTTTTAATTTCACAGTTTGTTTCTTTATTTGTTACCAAACTGTTCATACGCTTAAAAGTTTTGCTGCATTCAGTGCAGGTTTCAAGATGTTTTTTGACCTCCGCTAAGCTTTCATCCGAACAGCATTCATCAATATAAAGAGGCAACAAATCTTTAACAACATTACAATTCATACCGTTTCCATCCTCTCTGCCAATTTTTGTTTTGCACGGTAAAATGTGACCCTTGCCCAGCTCTCGCTTTTGCCGAACAGTTTACTGATTTCTTTTAAAGAAAGCTGACCGAAAACAGACAGCATAAAAACTTCTTTATAAGGTTCTTCAAGCTTATGCAGACAGCTGAAAGCTTTTTCCGTAAGCTCTTTTTTCTCAAAAAAGCTTTCTATGTTAAAATCAGCTTTTATTTCTTCGTTTTCTTCAAAATCCGTATGCTTTTTCTGCTCGTTATACCAAGCGTAATAAGTATTTTTTGCAATCTGGCAAAGCCACACGGGTGCCTTGGCTTTGTTTCGCAAACTGCTAAAATTCATATAAGCTTTAAAAAAAGTTTCCTGCGTAAGCTCTTCGGCAACCGATTCGTTGGCACTGAGCTTAAACAGATATTTGAAGATAAAATCATAATTTTCAGCATATATATTTTCAAAATCCGTCACATTTTCACCGTCCTTTCAACTATTAGATAGAAAAAAGATAAAAACGTTACAAAAAAATGTAACGTTTTTAATCTTTTTGGTATGCTCCCCTTGCGTAGAGAATCCATTTTGAACGGTCAAGAGGATTAACGCCGCGTCTGGGGTTGATGTGTTCAAGTCCGTCACGGCATTCGCGGTAGCCGTAACACGACTGGTTAAGCACCGCTTTGCCCGATGACAAAACAGCAAGCTTTGTGGGAAAATCCATTGACGTTGCAACAGGCACAATCGCTTCAAGCGTTACTGTCTGCAAACGTGTTACGGGGCTGTCGTATTCACCGCCCATTTTAACAATTTCTGAAAGAATTTTGCCCGAAAGCTCTGCCGGTGCGGTTACTCTGATTTTAAGAAGCGGCTCAAGAATTGTTGAACCGAGCTGTGACATACCGTTCATAAAAGCCATAGGAGTGCAAACAAAGAAATCCAGCGGATGGGTATGTATCGTGTGATGCTCACCGCCGATGAGAGTGCATTTAAAATCGGTAACCTCCCAGCCGTATAAACCTTGTTCAAGGCAGGAATTAAACGAAGTTCTGATATGCGACTGATAGCGGTAGAAGCATTGATTTGAGGGTAATCTGCCGTGATAGCTGACGCCGTAGCCTCTGGGCATAGGCTCAAACATAAATTCAACAACCGCCCAGCAAGGCTTCGGCATTGTGTAGCTTGCCCTTGCAAGACCTTTTGAAGCAGGTGTTTCTTTATAAATAACAGTTGGCGAAGAGAAGTTTGCCGCAAGGTTATAGCGTTCTTTAAGAAGGTTATCAATAACCTCAAGCTGAATTTTGCCTGTGGTGCTTATTGTTATTTCTTTTTGTCCGTTTTCCCATTTTGCATCAATATAAGGCTCTTCGTCAGATAATTCGCCAAGTGCCGCCGCAAGAGTCGGCAATTTGAGAGCGTCACCGTCAGACGGAGTAACCCTGACACGCAAAAACGGGTTGACAAGCTTTGCATTTTCACTGACTGCAAGCGAGCCGATAAAATGACCTGTTTTTGCACTCGGCAGACCGCAGAGCGCCGCAATGTCACCGCTTTTAACAATGCCGGAATCGCTTAATTTGGCGCCTGAAAAGCGTTTGATTTGGGAAACCTTTTCTTTAACGGGCAGCTTTGCTTCAATTTCAACCGCCGCATTGTCATCCTGAGAAACGGTTTCAGTCACGTCATCGGGTGAAAGAATAAGCACCTCATCACGGTTTGAGATTTCGCCGCCAAAAAGCCTGACGTGAGAAATTTTGCCAAGAGCTTTGTCGTGCTCGATTTTAAAAATAACACCGCAAAGCTCATCTGTTGCCCGCCTTTCGGAGGAAGGCATAAAATCAACTGTGAAATCGGCAAAGGCTTCAACACCGATTGAAAATTTTGCACTGCCGCAAAGAACAGGCGTTAATCTGCAAGCTGAAATTTCATCCCTGACAAGTTGAACAGCCCGTTCATAACAAAGCGTTTCATCGCAGAGAAACGCATCAGCCGCCTCATCATTGATGTCGGCAAGTGCTTGCGTTGCAGCTTTTGCAAATTTTTCATTGCCGAGGGATGTTACAAGAGGATTTTCTTCGCCCTCATTTTCAACTTCGGACACAAGCAGATAAGCACCGGGTAACGCCTGAGAAAGTTCATCAATAACCGTTACAACGTCAGAACCCGCTCTGTCAATTTTATTGATAAACACAACACGCGGCAGCTTTGCCGCATCAAGTGATTTTAATATGTTTTCAGTATGGGCACGAACGCCCTCAACGGCAGAAACAATAACCACCGCATAATCAAGCGCAGAGAGCGCTCTTTCAACCTCGCCCGCAAAATCAATATGACCGGGGGTGTCGATTATATTGACTGTTATGCCTTTATATTCAGCAGAGGCACTCGCCGTTCTGACAGAAATGCCCCTCTGACGTTCGATTGAAAGGCTGTCTGTAGCCGCTGTGCCGCTGTCAACACTGCCGGCGGTGCGGATTGCGCCCGTAAGATATAAAAGCTGCTCGGTAAGTGTTGTTTTGCCCGAGTCAACGTGAGCAAGAATGCCTATATTGTGTATGATATCAGCCACAGCTCTCACCCCTTTTCTTTAAGTAATTATAATGCAGAAAAAGATTATTTCCAATATATTAACAACAAATTCACAATCTTAATTTTCTTAATATTTTTTTAAGCAAATCTTAAGAATTTCATAGTGGTTCTTTAATAATTGAAACATTAAAATATAATCGTAAAACAAATGAAAAAGGAGGTTACAAAAATGGGAGCGATAGCTATTCTTGCCGCGCCGCTGTACGTCATATTGACACCGCTCGTTTTGGGTGAAAGTTTTTTCGGCAACGCATTCAATACTATATCAGAGATTTTCAGCCTGTGGACAAACTTTTTCAGTTGATTAAAGAGAGGTAAACATTATGAGAGTTGTTAAAAGAGGCACCGCAGCTCTGCTTGCGGTAATTATTGCACTGTCAGCAAGCATTATAGGTTTTGCTGAAGAAACAAACAAAAATTACACGTTAATTATCAAAGAGGATTACAGAAAATATTACGTCTGTGTTTTCGGCGATGCCAGAACTCCTTCGTTCAAAAGAGTTGATATTTTTAAAAATGAAGAAGACGGCAAAAAAACACTGTTGAAAATGTTTTTTGCAGAAGACGGACAGTTTGTCTACAACGAAGTTTTTAACCGTGAAGGCCATATGGTTGTTGCAATTGACAGCAAAGATTTTTTTGAAGCTGACGGAAGCTATACGATAGAATTCTATCCTGCTGACGTTGTGCCTGAAGGTCAAAAAAAAGAAGATAAAATCAGCATTGATTTTAATTTTGCAGACAGCGTTGAACCCAAATATGAAATAAGAGAGCTTTACACTACGCTTCAGGTTGACCGTGAACTTGACGTTAACGAATTTGACTGTTTACCTGAAGGATTTATGGGTGAATACCGTCTGGATTATATAGATAATCCTCTTGGCGATGAAGACAAAAGAAAGCTTGTCAGCACTCAAGACAGCAAGATTACCGCATTGAGAGAAGGCACTGCTTGCGTTTACGTTACAGATAAGCTGACGGAAAATAAGCTCTGCAAAATCATCGTAAAAGTTGAGCCGAAACAGGCTGAAAACTTTTTTGAGCTTATTAAATTCACATTTCAGGCTATTGGCGGCGGAGCTGCAGACACGCTGAAGGGTTTCGGCGGTGCATTTGTCGGTTTGGCGTGGGGTATAGCCGTGCCGATAGTTGTTGCGATTACGACAATAGGCTCGCTGATATTTATTTAAAATTTTCGGGAAGGTGCAGATTTGCATCTTCCCGTTTTTGATATAAATATTTAAAAATATGCAGATAATGTAATGACAAAACAGATATTATGGTGTATAATGAAGCGAATCCAAAAAGGAGTGTTTAAAATGAGCGATAAAATTTTCAAAATAGGTGTAGTCGGTCTTGGCAGAGGCACAGCTGTTGCAAGATGCCTTAAGGGTGTTAAAGAAGCAAAGCTTATTGCTGTTTGTGACCATAACCCCGCTATTCTCAAATCGGGCTATGAAGAGCTTTCAGAAGTACTCGAAGATAAAAATCTTATTCAGTTCAGTGATTATGATGAATTCCTTAAATCCGACATTGATGCCGTAATTGTTGCAACCGAAGCAGTTTACCACGTGCCGATTGTTATTAAAGCTTTTGAAGCAGGCAAACACGTTCTTTGCGAAATTCCTTCAGTTAACTCCATTGAAGAAGCAAAAGAGCTTAAAGAAGCCTGCCTCGCCCACCCCGAGCTTACATATATGGCAGCTGAAAACTGCTGCTACTGGGCATTTATTGAAACATGGAGAAAAATGCATCAGGACGGTCTTCTTGGTGAAATTGCTTATGCAGAAGCCGAATACCTGCACGCTCTTGACCCCAACGAATTCTCACCCACATATTATCCCGAAGGTCACTGGAGAACATACCAGCCTGCTATCAGATATCTTACACACGAGCTCGGTCCTCTGCTTTACGTTATGGATGACAAGGTTGTTAGCGTAACCTGCATGGAAGCAGACGTTCATTACGACCCTTATACCCCCGAGCGCAAGGAAACCGGCGTCGCTCTTTTCAAAACAGCAAAGGGCGCGGTTATCAGACTGCTTGTCAGCTTTGGTGCTTACACAAGCTATGACCATAATTACCGCATCTGCGGCACAAGAGGCACTGTTGAAACAGACCGCAGAAAGGTTGTTGACGAAGCACATACCCTTGCAAGCCTTTACAGCGTGCCCGGCACGTTTAACGCCAACGCAAAGATTGACATCCCCGTTACCACCTGCTACGAAGGCGAAGATTCAAGCGGTCACGGCGGTGCTGATGCAAAGATGGTCAAAGACTTTGTCAGATGCCTTGTTGAGGGTAAAAAGCCCGTGCTTGACGTTGATTTTGCAATTAATATGTCACTCCCCGGCATTATTGCTCACGAATCAGCTGTTCAGGGCGGTGTACCGATGGAAATTCCGCTCGTTTAATTATTTAACCAAAAATCACCGTAATCCTTTCACAGGGATTACGGTGATTTCTCTTTTAATATTTTATATCCGTGTTAATGAATGCAACGTTTTTGAAATCATCTGCATTATGGCGGATGATATAGTCTATGTATGAATCAATCAGCTTTGCAGTCAACACATAACCGGTTGGAGCCATATGACCGTAAAGAAAGAATTCCTGCCTGAATTTTTCATCATAAACGGGACCGTATTTATAAAGGTCAATAACATACGAATTATCAAAAATCTCTGTAAAGCCGTAAAGCAAATCAATAACGGCAAGTGTTTCCGCCTCAGGGCAAAGCAATTTATCGTCAGGAAAAGTAACAAAGAAAAACTTTGCATCGGGGCTGATTTCTTTGTAGCGGCTGATTATCTGTGCATAAAACCCTGCAAAGGTCGGTTTGTTGTTTCGGTAATCATTAACGTCAACGTCACCAACGCAGCCGATTTCCATACCCTGATTTATAATATCGTTGATACCCAAAGCAATAACGTAAGCCTGGCAGGCTTTTTCTTTATCCCAAAATCCGTTTACATCAGCAAACGAATCAATATACCATTTAGCCGTCATACCGCCGCGTGAAAAGTTATAGGCGGTCAGACCGTTTTTTCTTGCAATATACTGACCCCACGAATATTCATACATATCATAATTACAGGCATTACCTTTTTCGTCACGTGTTTCAAACTCGCCTGACGAAAGGCTGTCACCTATAAAAGCGATTTTGCGGAATATTGAGGTCAAACCGTAACCTTCGGCAAGTCTTTCAAGCGGCTTTTCATCAATGCCATACAGTTCTTTATTCCAATCCATAATCCAAGTCACTCCTTTATGCTGATTTTATCACACGCAAACCTGCAAATCAACTTGAAAATATTTCGATACACTGTCGACAAACGTTTATTTATATGTTAAAATATTGCGGTATATAAATATTAACCCAAGGTTAATAAATTTCAGGAGAAGCACTATGAAAAAAAACACACTTAACTTCGGCGAATTCAAACAGTATGACAAAAAATTCATCACTGCAGAAAACGGCGTGGATATTGAAAACGTAAGCTCCGTTGCTTTTGATGGCGAAACACTTTATATCGCTCAGCCTGACTGCGTTATTGAATATGACGGCAGCAAAACCAAAAAGCTTGCACTCAAGGCTTCAAAGCTTTTTTCAACAGGCGGCAAGCTCTATGCGGCAATCGGCAACTCACTTGCTGAAATCAAAAAAGGCAAAGCAAAGAAAATTGCAGAGCTTGACTCACCCGTTATCGATATGTCAACAGCTCTTGACGGCTCACTGTGGCTTATCACTCAAACAACTCTTTATCTTTGTGAAAACGGCAATTTCAGCCCCGTTGTTGATTTGCCTGAAGAAACTGTCTGCCTTGCTGCACTTGATAACAAATCAAAATACTGCGAAACGGTTTATATCGGCTCAAAGTTTGAGGGTCTGATGTCAATGAAGGGCAGGCGCCGCCATTTTGCAGAGCTTATTCCTGACGTTACAGGCGTATTAAGCC
>JAZNDY010000132.1:0-3492 GCA_045588295.1 Acutalibacteraceae bacterium | reverse complement strand
CAGCGATAATTTCAAGCTTGTCACCGCTTACGCCACATTTGGGGCAAACTGCAACTGCACCTTTGGGAGCCTCAAAAACCTCACCGCACACCTTGCACTTGTACTTAATCATTTCTGTTTCCTCCTTGATATTGTTTGTGTTTTTATTTTCAATTTCAACTTCTACAGGTTCAAAATCCGAAGCGGGGTGTTTGCAAAGGGGGCAGATAAAATCTTCAGGGAGCTCATCCCCCTCATAGAAATAACCGCAAATTTTGCAAACAAAGCCTTTCTTTTTAGCTTTTTGCGGCTTAGGCTTGATGTTTGCGTGGTAATATGCATACGTTACGCTTTCGCCGCCGCCGATAACCTCGGCATCCGTAACTGCGCAGATAAACAACCCGTGGCTGCCAAGGTCAAGATATTGCTCAACCTTAAGCGAGATATATGCATTAACGTTTTCTTCAAGCACGGCAAGACCGTTTGCAGAGCGCTTGGGGTTGATACCCTCAAATTTATCCGAATCCCTGCCGCTTCTGAAGCCGTAATTCTGAAAAACTGCAAACGGAGCACTTTCTGTGAGGCAGTTTACGTTCAGAATTCCGCTTTCTTTTATGATATCGTGTGAATAATTGGCTTTGTTTATTGCAACGCCTACCCTGGCAGGTTCATTTGTGAGCTGCATAACGGTGTTGCAGATAAAGCCGTTGTCTTTTGCGCCGTCATTTGACGTTACAACGTAAAGACCGTAGCCAAGCTTAAAAAGAGCGGTCATATCAGCCATTTTTATTCTCCCCTCAATCTTCATAACATAGTATGGCTCAATTATAGCGCAAAATTCATTGTTTGTCAACGCAATAATGATAATTATTATCGATTATGCAATATTTTTTTATAAACGGTTTAACAGCTTTGCGTGGCGTGTAAAATCAGGGTTACGGATAAGTGTGATTATATGCTATATTTATAAAAAAGGAGGTCACACATATGATTTGTTCAATTTGCGGCAAGGTTCTTGATAACCGTGTTTCATATTGCGACGTTTGCGGTTATGCAGTTTCAAATCAGGCGCACCAGGCGCAAAACGTTTATTTTCAGCAGCAGTATCAGCAGCAATATGCTCAACCGACTTACGGCTGTCAGCCGTCTGCACCTCAGCAGGAGCATATAAGCCGTCAGGATGCAGGCTATATTCCTTATCTTGAAGAGTTTGAGAAAAAAGTCAGGTCTGCATTTACACTTGCGCTTTTATCCAATATTTTGTCGTTCATTCTTATTTTACCGCTTATAGCATTAATAAAAACCAAGTCCGTTAATTCTTTTGACTATCAGTTTATAGCTCCGTCGCTTCAAAGCCGCTATCAGCAAGCAAAGGGCAAGCTTAAAGCGGCAAGTATACTTGCAAAAATCTCTTTTGCACTGGTAACAATTGTTTTTGTGCTGGTGGTTCTGATTTTTGTGTTGCTCGGTCTCCTGTTTCTGCTTTTAACGGAGTTGTATTAAACAAATTTGCTTTGGAGTTCACCTGAATGTTTCGTCTTAAGCCGGTTATTTTCACGGGTTTAGCTGCATAAAATTCTGTAATTAAGCCAAGGCGCAATATGTAATTTTCTGTTGCAATAGAAAAAAATATATGATATTATTTTAAAAAGGGGATTAAATTATGGTTTGTAAAAATTGCGGGTCGGAAATCAAGCAGGGAGCAGAATTCTGCAGCAACTGCGGCAACCGCTTGAACGATGAAAACGTTGTTGAAGAGTATGTTGCTTTTGAGGCTGAAGTTTCAGAAGTTTATTCCAAGCCCGATGTTTTTCAGCCGGTCAACGTTTATGAAGTTGACGGGCTTGATGAGCATGGCAAAGCCGTTGTTTTTGCTGATGATTATGAAGATAAAGCAAAGCAGATTTATCTGCAGTCAATTTTTTCCATACTTTTGTGGGATTTAATAGGTTTTATTATTGCTGTTGTTTCTGCAGTTCAGGCAGGCAAACTTAAACGCGAGCCTATATTCAAAATGTCGCTCAATGACCCTGAGCTTATTGCAAAATGCCGCAGGGCAAAAAGAAAAATCAAAATCGCCAAAATCCTTTTCGGAATCAGAATTGCAGTTGTGGCGCTGGCAGTGGCTCTTGTTCTATTGGCCGCAATCTTCTCCCTTGCAATAGGCGGTCTGACAGCGTTCGCTTTATGGGATAGCAACGATTACAGCTATGAGGAAAGCTACGACTACGATGAATATGACGATTACTATTATGACGACTACGATGTAGATTCCGATTACGACTACGAGGATAACTATTATTACTATTGATTGTTAACATAAAAGTCACTGACTCAGTTTTGGTTATTAAAATATTTTGAATTTTAAAATGGAGGAATGCTATGTTTTGCTTGAAATGCGGCAGGCAGTATGATGATATTTATCCGTCTTGCCCGTTCTGCGGCAATCCTTCTGCGGCAGGAATTCAACAGCCGATAAACGCTGATCCGTTGCCTGAAAAGCCAATGTCGGTTGACGGGCGTGCCCCTTTGCCTGCTTTTAATGTAACACCCGTCAGGGCTCCGGAATCAAAAAACGAGCCTGATAACCGCGCGCCGTTGCCAAGCTTTAACAACAGTGCGCCCTTTGTTCAGTTTCCTTTACCGGATAACAACGTTGTTTCAGCTCAGGCTCCGTGTGCTTTAAGCGATAATAATGCGCCTGTTGCAAAGCCTCCGTTGCCTGAATTCAACACTGTGCCTGTTTCGCGGCAGAATGCGCCTGAAGTCATAAGCAAACCGACTGCTCCTCTGTTTCAAAACGAAGCTGAAACGGTTTTGCCTGCTGCAAAGCCTCCTGTTTTCAGTGCTGCACCTGTTTCGCTTGCTCAAGTGCAGACGGAACTTGCCGCAAACCCGTTCAACAGCGTTGCATATAACCCCAATTCTGCAAATGCAGAGCTTGATGAAGAAGATAAAAAGCAGTTGCGTGACCTTGAAGAATTTGAGGGCGATGCGAAAACAGTGTTTATAATTTCGCTTGTTGCCGCGATATCTTCTTTGGTTGGTGTCGGCTTGATTGTTGCTGTTATTGCTTCGCTCAAAAAGCGTTCAATAAAGAATTCGGGGTTTGATTTTAAAAACCCGTCACTTGATGAACGCTACCGTTCGGCAAACAAAAAGCTCAAAACGGCAAAAACTCTCAGAACAGTGGCTTACGTTGTGGGCGTGGCGGCAATTCTGCTTATTGCGGCTTATATCTTTATTAACATATTGATAACCTTGGTTTACGGTCTCGGCAGTTATGCAATCAGCGAGATAACGGGCGGTTTTCTTGATAGCCTGTTTGATAATTTGTTTGACAATCTGTTTGATAAGATAGCTGAAATATTTCAATAAACTATAAATTTATTTCAAAAGGAGAAAGAAATATGATTTGTACAAAATGCGGCAAAGAGCTTGCAGACAACCTGGCTTTCTGCACAGGCTGCGGTTCACCTGTTTCATCAGTTGCACCTGCAGTTGAAGCGGAGG
>JAZNDY010000131.1:0-11799 GCA_045588295.1 Acutalibacteraceae bacterium | reverse complement strand
AATTTTTGAATTTGAAGAACTGTAGGTTAATTTGTAACCGTTGGGAAGATTCGGGCTGACGTTGGCATGTATCTGCATTGTGGAATCATAGCCGAGAGTGTCAGCATCGGTTGTTGCAGTGAAGCTGAAATATGTGCCGCCGATGATTCTGAATGTGACGGTTTTCTGTCCCGAATAGTTGCCGATACCCTTGATTATAACCGTTGCGATGCCTGCAAAAATATTGTTGCGGTATTCAACGATGTAATCTGTATTTTTTCTGAGGGTTTTGCCGTTAAAAGTAACGGTAAAGACGGGGGTGTGGGCAGAGCCGTTATATTCAACGTCGCCGATAGTGCCGACTGAAGCATTGTTGATGCTGATTGCATTGACGTTAACGTAAATCACGATTGTTCCCGTGAAGTTGCCGATACCGATGATAACGATTTTAACTGTGCCGGCTTTTCTGTTATTGAAAATTTCAACTTTGAAGTCTGTGCCTTCAACAAGGTTTTTGCCGCCAAAGATTAACGGGTTATTTCTGAAATCGGGTTTGTATTCGCCGCCGTTGTAAGAGATGTCACCGAAGGAGGGAACGGTTGAAAGAGAAATCTGAGAAGCGGTGATGCGGAACACCACAACGACCGTGCCGCTGTAGTTGCCGATACCCTTGATGATGATTATACCGAAACCGACGTTAACGTTATTTTCATAAGTAACGGTGTAATCAACGTTTTTGCGCAGCAGAGTGTCACCCGAGAAAACGTTGAAATCAGGAGTGATAACCTTGCCTGTATAAACCTGATTGCCGATAACGGGAACGGTAAACGGGGAGGAATTTGCGATGATGTTGAAGTAAATTACCTTTGTGCCCGTAAAGCTGCCTATACCTGTAATCGTAACGGTAACTCTGCCTACGTTGATGTTTGCCGAATAGCTGACGGTGTAATCAACACCCTTGGTAAGCAGCTTGCCGCCGTAATAAATAACGGGGTCGGGAGTATGAGCTTTGCCTGAATAGGTTACGTCGGGAATCTCAAGATAATCAAGGAAAGAAATATTCTTTTTGACGATGCCGAAATTAACCTTAACAACGCCTGAATATTCGCCAAGACCTGTTACGGTTGCCGTTCCCGTGCCTGCGTTTATGTTGTTTTCATAGCTTACCTCGTAATGCTCGTGTTCGTTAAGACGAATGCCCGAAAGAGAATAAACCATAACGGCGGGGCGCAGGGCGAAGCCTATATATTCGCAAAGAGGGATGGGGCTTACGGTGAAGTTAGCGGAGGGGGCGGGAATAACGGCGTATTCTTCTGCGCCGCATCTTGAGCATACGCGCATTTTCTGACCGTTGCTGTTTGCCGAAGCTTCAACAAGGATAGACCAGGAATTCCAGCTGTGACCGAGAGCCGCAACGATTTCAGTATAGCTCTTGCCGCAGGAGCAGCTGTAAAGCTTTGTGCCGTGCTGTGTGCAGGTGGGGAGGGTCAGGTCGGAGCCAACGTAATTGTGGGTGTGGAAAACAGCTGTGTAAACAAGGTCTTTTCTGGGCATGGTCTGAGCAATTTCGGGTGACCAGCCTTCAAAAATCATACCGTCAACAATCGGATTAACGGCAGGAGCGGGCACGGGGTCGCCTGCTGTAACTGCATACCTTGCATAGCGGTTGCCGTTTACCATATATGTAACGTAGTATTCGCTTGTATCCTGTGCAACGTCAACATCAAAAGTGCAGGTTTTGCCGCTGTAAGTTACGGTGATTGTCTGTGTGCCTGCCTTGTTGAGCGTTGTGGGCGAGCAGGTGAAACCGCTTGAGATTGTTTCGGTTGTGCCGTTGGTGTAAGTTGCGGTGAGGGTAAGACCTGTTGTGTCAAGTGTGTCGCCGACGTAATATTGAGTATTGTCCGGCATTGTGTTGACTTCAATTTTTTCAAGCTCGTTATTCTTGACTGTAACGTTAAACGTGCAGGTTTTATTGCCGTAGGTTATGTGAACGGTTTCAGTGTTGGAAACGAACACAAGGAACTCTGACGGTATACAGGAGAAGCCGCTTGAGATTGTTTTTGTTGTACCGTTGCTGTAGGTTGCGGTGAGGGTTAAACCCTTGGTATCAAGCTTATCGCCGATATAATATTCGGTTTTATCGGGCAGAGTTTTGATTTTGATATTGGACAGCACGGCATCGCCGATGTGACCGTTGCAAATCTTGAAGGGGTAATCATTTTCTAACGCATAGGTGTACGCAGTACAATTCTGAGTTTCTGAGCAAATGTGCAAACTATTTTCGGTTGGTCGGGGATCTGTAATTCCTAAGATTTCAGTTCCTATATCCGTAACACTTGCAGGTATATGAAGAAACTTAAGGTTATAACAGCCATCGAACGCCCGATAGCCAATACTTGTAACGCCGTCAGGAATTGTAATGCTTGTGAGGCTGGAACAATCAGAGAAAGCACAATCACCGATGTTTGTAACGCCGTCAGGAATTGTAATGCTTGTGAGGCTGGAACAGCCATCGAACGCCCGATCGCCAATACTTGTAACGCCGTCAGGAATTGTAATGCTTGTGAGGCTGGAACAACCAGAGAAAGCACAAACACCGATGTTTGTAACGCCGTCAGGAATTGTAATGCTTGTGAGGCTGGAACAACCAGAGAAAGCATTATTACCAATGCTTGTAACGCCGTCAGGGATTATAATGCTTGTGAGACTGGAGCAACCGCTGAATGCGCCAAAATTTATACTTGTTACGCTGTTTGGAATTGTTATACTTTTGAGGTTTTTGCATAAAGCAAACATACAATCATTAATTGATGTAACACCATTTGGGATTGTTATGGTTGTGAGGCTTTCGCAACGAACAAAGGTATACATACCGATACTTGTAACACTGTCAGGAATTGTTACGCTTTTAAGCTTTATACAATTTTCAAACGTATACTCACCGATGACTGTAACACTGTTGGGAATTGTTATGCTTGTGAGGCTGGAACAATCAGAGAAAGCACGATCACCGATGTTCGTAACGCTGTTAGGGATTGTTATGGTTGTGAGGCTGTTGCAGGATGAGAATGCATGTCTACCGATGCGTTTGACGCTGTTGGGGATTGTTATGCTTGTGAGGTTTTCACAACCACGGAATGATTCATCGCCGATGCGCGTAATACCGTTGCCTATTTTGACTGTTTTTATATATTCATTATAATTATAGTCAAGCCAGTCCGAATAATGGGGCATATCACCCGTGCCGTTGATTTCCAGAATACCTGTGTCTGTGTCAAGTGACCAGGTGATGTTTGTGCCGTGCAGAGTGCCTGAATATGATGCGGCTTCGGCTTTGAGAGAAAACAAATCGGCAAAATCAATGCCCGAGATTTCTGCGCCGAAGGTGCCGAACACCATAACCGCCGCAATGGCTGCAGAGAGTACACGTTTGATTGTTGTTTTCATTTTCGGTTACTCCTTTTGATGTTTTTGAAAATTGAACTGATTTAATGGTTACACAAGGCTTATTATTTTTAATATAATATAAAGTTAAAGCAAAAGCAATAAGAATTATACATTATTTTGCAAAATCAGGAATTTGATTCAATTTGCATAACTCTCGGGTTGCTTGCCGCTTATATCAGCACATAAACCTCGTTGGCGGTGGTTTCAAAAGTAAGGGTTGAGCCGTCTTTTTTGAATGGAACGGCGGTTTTATCAGATTCTCTGATGACGTTTTTGACTTCTGCGCAGTCAACGGTGCATTTTCTGCCCCTGAGGCTCTTGATTCTGAAAGAGGTTACCTTTTCGTTTTTCAGCTCTGCAGAAACAAGGAATGCGCCGTCGGCACGCAGGTTTTCAAACGATGCAGGCGATTTTTTGTCCCAGCAGGGGAAGAGCCTGATAACTCCGCCGTGGCTCTGCATAAGCATTTCGTTGATTGTTGCAGGCACCGTTGTCAGGTGCTCGATGCCGCCGCCGTGGTGGCGGAAAAGTCTGTTGGGCAAGCCGAATTCTCTGATATTCATTTTGATGCCCTCAAGCACAAAAGCAGGGTCAACGCCGATTCTTGCGCCTGCAGGCAGATAGGAATTCGAGCCGTTATCGTCAAGGCGTCTGTCATTGATGAAATATGTGTTGCGCGCAATCTTAAGCAGCTTTTCGTCAGACGAAAGACCGATTTGCGAAGCAGGATAGATATGCTGCAGACCGACGGTGTTATCGTCTCTCCAGCGGATACCGAATTTTGAATAGCGGAAGCATTTTTTGCCCTTTTTGATGAACGTGGGGAAGTCGCTTAAATTTTTGTTGATATCTTCCCACAGGGCGTATTTTTCGCTGTTTGCGCCAAGCTCTTTTGCCATATCGTAAACGCCTTGGAAAAGCAGTTTAACAAGACCGAGCGAGTTTATGGCGTTGACGGTGTTAACCTGACCGAAGTGGGTGATGTATCTGAATTTTTTGCCGCGGTAATAGGGGATTTCGTGGGCGGCATCGTTTTTGATAACGTATCTGCCGTTTTTCTTGACAAGATAATCCTCCCAGAAAGCGGCGGTGTTAAACACAAAGTCATAATAGTTTGCAAGGGCGTAGTCTTTATCATAGGTTGCATACCAGTGCATAATCGGAATTACGCAGGCATAGGCGGCGTGGCTTTTCTGGCCGAGGAAAAGCACACCGTGCTCTTTGCACTCTTCCATTGAATAAACGTCCATAGCCTTCGGGCCGAAGCTGACGGGGAAAACATAGCCGTTGCAACCGAAGAAACCTGCAAATCTTTTGGCTTCGTCACGCATATCGTTGACGGGTGCCATATAGCCGTCAAAAAGCTCGGGGTGGTTGGCTGAAAAGATGCAGTAATAGGGAGCTTCGTAGTTATAATTCATATGGTAATCGCCTGCCCAGGGGAAGAAATCGTCAGACACAAAGTTGCCGAAAAGTCCGGGAGGAAATTCTCTGTTACCCATACAGCCTGCAAGGTGATAAAGGCTTGAGTTATAATAGCTTTCAATCTCTTTATCTTCAAGCGTAACCTTTGAGGCGGCAAAAAAGCTTTTCCACTTTGCTTGCGTGCGTGCTTTTTCGCTGTCATAATCACAGCCGAGAGCCATCTCAACACCTTTTTCTGTGTGGTTGGCGGCGTCAAAATTGCTCACAACCGCAACGCAGTAACGGGCGATTCTTAACCCGTCGGCGGTGCGTGACTCAATCTCGCGCAGGCAAAGACTGATTGCGGAATCGCGCTCAAGCTCCTTGCCCTCAAACTTGCGTGAAAAGGTTTTGATGCCGTTGATTTCGGCTTCGGTATTCTTTGAGCCGCAGGTGTCGGGCAGTTCAATATCAACGGAAACAGCCTGATTTTCAGGCGTTCTGATTTCAAAACAAATCAGATTTTCGGGTGCGATGAAGAAATCAATTTCGGTTGTGCCGAACTTGCATTCAAGCAGACCCTTATCAAAATATTGCTTTATGTTATAATCTGACAGGTCAACGTTGCCAAGGCGGAGGTTGCCGACTGTTTTTATGCCGCCGTCTTTGTGTGCGCCGGAGGCAAACTTCCAGAAATCGCACTTTGAAACGCAGAGCAGCAGGTCTTTTTCGTTATTGTCAAAAACAACACCAAGGTCACCGTTGCTGCAAAACGCACCTGCAGGTATTTTATAAAGCACTTTGCCGTCAACGGTGTTGACGGGCGCAGAGGTTATCTCGTTAAAATAAGTGTTCATTATATAACCAGCCTTTACAATTATATCTTTAACCATTATAGATGCTTTTAAAGTTTAAATCAACAATATATTTAAACACATACCGCAAAATTTGTTTTGAGAATATTGACGGGATTTGTTGATAATCTGTATGACGTATGATATAATTTCGGTATAGAATTAAAGGAGGTTTTATTTTTATGTATAGAAACATCAGCGGTAAAATCAAAGCTTTGGCAATCGTTACTTTTATTCTCGGCACGATTTTTTCGTTTATATCCGGAATTGTTGTTGTTGAAGAAGACGTTGATATGTTAATGTTCGGCTTTTCTTTAATGGCCGCAGGTCCGGTAGTTGCCTGGCTGGCATCGTGCGCTGTTTTCGGTTTTGCCGTTATTATTGACAAATTGACTCAGATTGAATATAACACCCGCGCAAACCAACAAAAAAGCAACGGTGTTAACGCTTTGGCTGCAGGCGCGCCTTCACAGCCTGCGGCACCCCTTATCAACAGCGCTCCGTTCGTTGCGCCCGTTACTGTACCGCAGCCTGTTGCACCCGTTACTGTACCGCAGCCGCAGACTTTTGCTTCTCAAGCGTTCAGCACTCAGCCTGTGACGCCTGTTTTCAACAATACTGAACCTGTGCTGAATGCAAAAAATGAAAAAGCAGTTCAGCCGATTGAAAGCGTAACAGCAAAATTGCCTCTTGAAGATAATAAACCGGAAAAAATTGACACAGTTGCTGAAACGGATAAAACCGTGGCATCAGCTAACTTTAATTCACAGGCTTTTGCTCCTGCGAACGCACAGCCTTATATGCCCGTCAACAATCCGCAGTTTGGTGCGCCTGCGGCAAACGTTCAGCCTGTTGCGCCTGTTTATGCAAACGTTCAGCCTTCTCCCGACGATATAAAAAGAAACTCACAGGTTGAAAATCTGCATGAAAAGGGATTAATCAGCGAAGAAGAATACCGCTGGCTCAAGTCCAAACAAAATAAATAAAGCAGGGTGTTACTATGTTTCAGACTGAAATTATAACAGAGAGAAAAATGAAATGCAAAGTGCCTGTGGTTATACTTACGGTTATGGCGTTGGTGTTTGCGGTTTTGAGTTTTGCTTTTGATTTTTTTGATTTAGCAATAATAAAAACAGGTGAAGAAGTGAGCTGTGAGTGGGAGGCGGCAACACCTTATTTTACAGCGTATATTTTTAACGTAATAAATATCATTACGCCTGTATTGTTGCTGGTTTATGCATTGGCAGGTTTTTCAAAGATAAAAATGGCATCGCTTGCAACGGTTGCTTTTGCGATGAAAATGATATACTGGTTTATGAGTGTACTGGCTGACGTTGTATTTTTAGCAGATAATTACGGGTTTGAAGATGTGGATATGTGGAGAAGCTACTCCGTAACTATTGTGCTTAATGTGTTTTTCAGCGCAATGTGGATACTCCCTGTAATTTGTTCGATGACCGGTTTGCGTAAAAAAGCAGGGGTTTGCATTATCTTGATTCTCGAATTTATTTTGGTTGGTTTATCGTTTTTGTCTCGGCTCTCATTCATTGCAGAGTTTATTTTTGATTCTTTCGGTTACGGGTCTTATTACGGTGTGTTAGGCGGGTTGTCAAGTCAGGCTTATTTTCTGCTGTTTGACATTGGATTATTCCTGTTTGCGCTCACAAACCGAATCCCTGCAATAATCAAAACTGACAGAAAACGCAGAAGAGAGCTTAAAATGAAGCCCGAAAAAGCGCTCAATTATCTGCTTGAAATTTACTCCTTCGGTGAAATTACGGAAGAAGAATATATGGCAAGGCGTTTTGAAGTTCTGAACAGAATCTGACGCGCTCATATCATACGCTTGCAACACAAACAAAACCCCGTTGCCTGTTTTGAGGCAACGGGGTTTCTTGACGGTTGGCTATGTGTTTTACGGTTTGCGGATTGAAAAGTTAAGACCCAGGGCAACAAAAGCAAGGGCAAGAAGCATAATGAAAGGTGCTGTGTAGCCGCCGAATCTCTGCAGCAGGGTGCTGCTGAGGGTTGCAATGAACGATGCGGCAATGAGGTTGAAATTCGTTATGCTGTAATTGACGGAAAAATGTTTTCTGCCGTAGAATGATGCCGTGAATGCTGACGTTACGGTGGGGCACGAGCCGTATGAAAGACCCGTCAGGCACAGACCGACGATGCACACGGGCAGAGAGTGGAGATAAACTGCAAGCAGAGTGATGCCTGCGGCAAAAACGGTGAGGACGTTTGCGGATATCATTGCTGTTCTGCGTCCGAGAGCGTCATAAACCGCGCCTGTGAGGATTCTGCCCAGACCGTTGCAGATTGAAAGCACGCCAACAAGCGTAACCGCAAGGCTTGCACTTGCGCCGACTGATTCAACAAGGTCTTTTGCAAAGCTGATAACCGAGTTGCCGACTGCCGTCATAAGAGCCATACAAATGAACGCACGCTGAAAAGATGATGTGCGTATCATCTGAAGTGTGGTGTAATCCTTGGTTTCAAAGTTTTCTGCGCGTGCGGCTTTTTTTGCCTTGGGGGCAGGAAACTGAGTTCCCTGAGGGGGCAAGCGGAGCACTGCGGCGGCAAAAAGAATTACAGCGGCAATCACAACGCCGAGGGTGATATAGGTTTTGCTTGTGCCGAAAGCGGGCATCTCAAACATCTTGCTTATGGCGTTGCCCAGCAGCAGAGTGCTTACGCCGAAGCCCATCATAAGGCAGCCTGAGCAAAGGCCCTTTTTATCGGGGAACCAGGCGCAGACGGTTGAAACGATAACGTTATATGAAATGCCGATGCCCGAGCCTGCGAGAACGGCATAGGTTATGTAAAGCAGATAATAATTATCCTTGCCGAGAAAACCTGTTGCCACAAAACCTGCGCCAACAAGAACGCTTGCAATCAGCAGAGCGATTTTGGGGCCTGTTTTTTTGCAGATAAGGCTGCCGAAGAAGGCACCCAGGCAGAAGAAGCACATTGTGAACGTGAAATTGAGCGAAAGCACGTCAGTGCTCCAGCCGTAATCTGCGCTGAACGGAACTTTGAGAATTGACCAGGCATAGAGCACGCCTGAAAAGAGCATGGCAAAAACGCCTGCGGCAAGGTAGAGCCATCTTTTGTTAAGTGATTTTTCAGCTGACACGGCAAAGGCCTCCTTTTGCGGTTTAAAGATTTAAAGGTTTAAAGTGTTGCTGTAACCCTATTATAGCACCGTTGTTTGAAAAATCAAGACAAAAATGAAAAAAATTTGCATATTGATTCGAAAAAACGTTTTTGGCATTGAGATTAAGTTGAAAATGTGATATTATTCTTTTAAATTGTCAGGGAGGTATTGTATATGGATATGGCAGAGAAAATTACAAAAAGAAAATTGAAAATGGGCATACCTGCGATTATACTGACGGCAACGGCTTTGGTTTTTGCTTTTATAAACGCAGGATTAAAGTTTTTCAGCTACGAATACGTAGGCGATAATTACGGTGCAGGCAGTCCTTATAAGTTAACTGTTGAAATGCCGTCTGCGATGGCCTGGATTTTTTCGTTTCTGAACATAGCGGCGATAGTTTTTCTGTTGGTTTATTTTCTCGCAGGATTTGCGAGAATGAAATTATCGGCATTTGTGCCTGTTGCGTTTTTCCTTAAAGCGGCGTATTACCTTTTGCTTACGCTTCAGCAGTTCTTTTGGTTGGTGCGTGATTTGGCACAGGGTATGTGGCAAGCTTCGTTAGCCCAGACACTTATTTTATGTATGTATTTTTGGTTCAGCGTGCCTTGGGTGCTGGCGGCAATCAGTGCGTTAAAAGGTCTGCGCGGCAAGGTGTTTGTGTGTATTGCTTTTGCGTTTGAATGCGCTTTTGCTTGTATCACTCCGTTAGGTTTGGTTTCACTTATTGCGCTGGGACAGATTTTAACGGGATTATGTTCAGTGGCATATATGTTCAGCTCAATTTTATTATCCGCCGCAATACTTATGTTTGCGCTCGCAAACCGAATTCCCGCAACAGTCAAGGGCGATGCCAAACGCAGAAGAGAGCTTAAAATGAAGCCCCAAAAGGCGCTCAATTATCTGCACGAGATTTATTCTTTCGGCGAGATTACGGAAGAAGAATACGTTGACAGACGCGTGGACGTGCTTGTTAAAAGCGGTCAGGTTGACCCGTCCGTGCCGTCAGCACTGGTTAACGCGCATAATTTGGCTGAATTTTCAAACAATAATATCAACTGACAATAAAAGGGCTGTTTACGAAGCAAAAACTTCGCGAACAACCCTTTTTATTATTTTCTCCAGATTTTTCTGTCCAGACTTCTGAACTGAATGGCGGTTGAAACGTGGCTTGTATCAACGTCTTTGGCGTTTTCAAGGTCGGCAACCGTTCTTGCCACACGCAGAATTTTATCATATGCTCTTGCCGAAAAATCAAGGCGTTCAAACACCTTTTCAAGCAGAGCCATTGCCTGCGGAGTGGGGCGGCAGAATTCCTTTGTCATGGCGGAATCCATTTTTGCGTTGCAGCTTACGCCGCTTCCCTTAAGGCGTTCCTGCTGGATTTTTCTTGCCGCATTGACTCTCTGCCTGATTTCCGCAGAGCTTTCTGACGGCACACGGCTTGAGAGTTTTTCAAAGTCAACGGGCGGCACTTCAATGTGGATATCAATTCTGTCAAGCATCGGGCCTGAAACTCTTGCAAGGTAACGCTTTGCGGAGCCTTCGGGGCAGGTGCATTCTCTTTTGGGGTGGCCGTAAAAGCCGCAGGGGCAGGGGTTCATTGCGCAAACAACCATTGCCGAGCAGGGATAGGTGAACGATGCGCTTGCTCTTGAAATGGTAACCTTGCCGTCTTCAATCGGCTGGCGCAAAACCTCCATTGCAACTCTTGAAAATTCAGGCAATTCGTCAAGGAAGAGAACGCCGTTATGCGCAAGCGAAATTTCGCCCGGTCTGGGGACGGCACCGCCGCCTGTGAGACCTGCGGGGGAGACAGTGTGGTGCGGCGAGCGGAAAGGTCTTTGCGTCATCAGCGAAACGCCCTCGGGCAACACGCCTGCGATTGAATAAAGCTCCGTTGTCTGCAAGCTTTCTTCAAAGGTCATATCGGGCAGAATGGACGGCAGTCTTTTTGCCAGCATACTTTTGCCTGAGCCGGGAGGGCCGACCATAATTATGTTGTGTCCGCCTGCGGCGGCAACCTCAAGGGCATATCTTGCCTCAAGCTGACCCATAACGTCTTTGAAATCGGGCATCGGCACAAGGCTCTGAATGTTTTCTGCCAAATCGAATTCCACGGGCGAAAGCTTTTTTTCGCCTTTAAGATGCTCCGCAACCTCTTTGACGTGGCTGACGGCATAAACCTCAATGCCCTCCACAGCGGAGCATTCTTTTGCGTTGGCAAGGGGCACAAAAACCTTTTTGATGCCGCTGTTGCGCGCCCTGATAACCATAGGCAGAGCGCCGTTGACCCTGCGCACAAGGCCGTCAAGCGAAAGCTCGCCGATAAAAGCGCAGTCATCAACGTCAACGTGAAGCTGGTCCATAGCTTTGAGTATTGCAATAAAAATGGGCAAATCATAAACAGGGCCTTCTTTGCGCACGTCGGCAGGGGAGAGATTGATGGTTACACGGCTTTGCGGAAAATTGAAGCCGCTGTTTTTGATTGCGGAGCGCACTCTGTTTTTGGCTTCGTTGACCGCCGCGTCGGGCAGACCGACAATTTCGATTCTCGGCAAACCCTGACCGCAGTCAACCTCAACACCGACCATATAGCTGTCAATGCCGAATATGCCCATACTGTTAACGCGTGAAAACATATGCCACCTCCACTTTACTTTTGTTTTTTTTTATGATATCATATTGTTGCGGAATTTACAACAGAATATGTATACAAAGAGAAACGTTACGGTAAAAAAAGAATTACAGGGTGTTTGAGATTCGATTTATAATATAATTACAGGCGGTGCTCAGAAGGCGCAGGAGCCGTTAAAAAAAGGAGAATTAATATGTTTTGCAGAAAATGCGGAAATGAGCTTCCGGCGGATGCGGTGTATTGCCACGTTTGCGGATATAAGCTTTCAACCGAAACAAGTGCACAGGTTTCGCAGATGTCCGTTGACACTGAGG
>JAZNDY010000130.1:0-4336 GCA_045588295.1 Acutalibacteraceae bacterium | reverse complement strand
AAGTTTCATAAGGTGCACAAGGAGGATAATAACTAAACGAATAACCGAATGTTTTATCGCTGAGCAATGCACCGTAATCATCTGTGAAGAAAGATGAACAGTCGGGATGAACGTATAATTTTTCAAGTGCAACAAAATCTTTCAGAAAAGCTGAATTAAATTTTTTGTAGTTCCTGCCAACATAAAGTTCTTTCACTCCGCTGCAGCCTTTAAAGGTGTTTTCGCCAATCGAAGTGATATTATCGTGCAAATCAACCTTTTCAATGCTTGTGCAACCGTTAAAAGCATAATCGCCTATGGTTTGCAGCTCGTTGCCGAGCGAAAGCTCAACTATTCCAGAGCATCCGCTGAATGCATATTCGCCGATTGAAATTAAGCTCTCGGGAATAATCAGCTTTGAAAAATTCGCGCAGTTTTCAAACGCATATTCGGAAATGCTTGTGATGCCATCTTCAAATTCAACTGATTTTATGAGGTCTTTGATGCCGTACCAGGGGAATTCGGTGATATCCCAGTAATCCCACATATCGCCGTTTCCGCTGATTTTCAATGCACCTGTTGCAAAATCAAAATCCCACATAAGACCGTGACCGCAGAAGCCCTGAATTTTTGAGTTCGGTTCGTATTCATATTCTTCTCTCACGCTGTAGCCGCAGACACAAGCGTGGTCAGCAACGCCCTTTGAATCGGGAGTTGCGGCTTTGACAACGTAGTATCTGTCAAGCGTGTGGGTATGGTTATAATGAACTGTTGCGGTGATTATGGGACTATCACAAATATCATAAATCTCAGGGTCACAAGTGCATTGAAGAAGGCTTTCCCATTCTTCCTGCGTGCCGCCAAAATATATATCGGTTACACTGTTTGTAAATTCGAATGCACCGCATCCTATTTTGCTTACACCTTTCGGAATATATGCACTAACAAAAGTATCATATTGATCCGAGAAACTCACCCAACCTGTATATGATTCGGGCAAAGCAATATATCTTAATCCTGTCTCCCAAAAAGTTGCTTGATTAACACTTTCGGGTATATGAAGCGTTCTTATATCTGTTCTGGCAAAGGAATCCTCTATGACCTCAAGACCGTCATTCAAAACAACTTCGGATAATTTATATGCCCAATCAAATGCACCTGATTTGACTGTTTTCAGTGTGCTTGGAAAAACAACTTTTCTGATTTCCTCGCATCTGTGAAAAGCATCTTCCGCAATGGTTTCAACACCTTCGGGAATCTCGAAAACCTTGCGTTCATTCTTATAAGGATATTTTATAAGCGTTTTCATATCCTTGCTGTACCAAACGCCGTCTTTGCTTGCAAAACAGGGGTTATCAGGGTCAACGATAAATTCTTTGATTCCGTATTGCTGTTCAAGATTATGGTAATCAAATGCATTCTCATGAACCTTTTTCAATCCGCTGCCGATGATAAAGGTTTCAAGAGAATCGCAGTATACAAAAGCACCTGCACCGATATACTCAACGCTGTCGGGAATTTCAATGGATTTCAGCTTTTTACAAGCAAAAAAAGTAAGAGCTCCAATGCTTTTTACCGTATTCGGAATAGTAACACTCGTTACGGATGTGTAGCTAAATGCACCGTATATCTCCGTAACTTTTCGTCCGTAAAAGGTTTCGGGGATGGTAACAACAGCGCCGCCGCTGTAATCTCTTAATTCAGCCGTTCCGTCTTCAAGAATTTTATATGTAAATTTGCCCGAAACATATCTGCCGCTGCTGTTGGGTTTGGGTTCTTTTATGTTATTGAAATGTGATTTGACGGTCAATTCGGGTGAATCGGAACGCATAGTCAAAACGTAAAAACCGTTTTCCGAAATCTCAAAAACAATCTTGCCGTCAGTAAGTGTTCCTGCCGATTCTCCGCTTTCGGTTCCGAGAAGTCGGAAATCATATGCGTTTTCAGAAGAAACGGTAACGTAAACGGTATCACCTGCGCTGAACTCTCTGACCCAGAAATAATGAGCATAGGTTGATTCGTCAATCTTCGCATACGAACCTGTCCAGCCGTTTTCGGAATCAAAGGAAGGAACACCCTCCAAATTGGAAATATCCATAGCATATTCTTCAGGATTAAACGGTTTTGAGTTTACATCGCAAATCTCAATCAAAGGTTTTTCGGGTGTTGAGGTATCTGCGGCTGATGCAAATATAAATGAACCTGTTGAAAACACCAAAGAAAGCATTAACAACATTGAGGTTATTTTTAAAAGTCTTTTTTTCATATGTTTACCTCCTTTTAAGGGGTTTTGCCGATTAAAGCTCGGCTTCAAAATTATATGTGTTTCCGCCTTGAGCAACGGCATCAATATCGCCGTAAACGCCTGCCATCGGCTCATAGCCGTTAGCCTTAACCTGTGTAACAACATATGCCTTTGAAAGCGTTGTGCCTGCATCAACCTCAAACACCAAAGTGTCAACAACCGAGCCGTCAAGGTCGATTATATCAACACTGACCGTTGCTTTTGCCTGCGTGGTGGGTTGGGTAGTCGGTTGGGTGGTAGGCTGAGTGGTGGGTTGAGTGGTTGGCACTGTTGTGGGCACTGTTGTTACAGGTCTTGTGGTGGTTGCACGTTGCGTTGTGGTCTGGTTACGGGTTGTTGTTGCGCGTTGGGTGGTGGTTGCGTTGCGTGTGGTGGTTTGCCTTTGAGTGGTTGTTGCTCTTTGAGTTGCCGCCTGAGCCGTTGTGTTCAAGCGACTGCTTGTCTGGCTAAAAGCTATGCTCTCTTTGCTTATTTCAACGGTTGTTCCCG
Organism: Acutalibacteraceae bacterium; assembly: GCA_045588295.1. Lineage (GTDB taxonomy): Bacteria > Bacillota > Clostridia > Oscillospirales > Acutalibacteraceae > CAG-177. The sequence continues at coordinate 1,563 of JAZNDY010000130.1, read as the reverse complement.
TTGAAGTTTCGGTTAAAAGAACCGGCAAAGTAAGCTCATTAAAAACGCCCTGCGTTAAATTTGCCGCCGTTGTGACCTCTTCACTGTATGCGGTTGTTGTTTCTTTTTCTGTTACGGTTTTAACAACGGTTGCAACGCCTGCCGCCGAGCCGCCGACAATTGCCGTTGCCGCAATGCCGACTGCAACTTTTTGCGCAACCGAAAGCGCCGCAACCTTTGCCGCCATTGCTCCGCCCGTGCTGACGGCGGTTGTTGACACGGCAGTTGTGCCGACAGCCGAACTGCTTGCAAGAATTTCGGCAGAAGCCGAGCTTGCAAGAAACGCAGCCGAAGCGGTAACGGAAGTTTTGTTAAGCGCCCAGATAAGCAAGCCGCCAAGCGCCGCACCGTAAAAGATGTTTCCGTTTTTCTCAAACCTTGTTTTGAGGTCTTTGCGCGCGGTATAAAGCCTGTTTTTGACAGTGCTTTCAGGCACTTCGATGCTTTGGGCAATTTCTTTGACACTCATATCGCCGAAATACATCATCATAACGCAGGCTCGTTTTTCATCCGTCAGCTCATCAATTGCCGCCATAACCTCAAGGCGCAGCTCTTCCTGGTCCAGATTATCTTCGGGACTGAATTCGGTTTTATCGTCGGGGATTTCTTCAAAAAAAGTTTCACCGTCATCCGCAAAAATCAGACGGTTTTTGCTCTTGAGCAAATCCTTGCTCCTGTTTGAAACAATTGCCATAAGCCACGCGGTTACGTTTTGCGACGTGTCAATTTCGTGGACTTTTTCAAAAGCTTTCATATAGCTTTCTTGCAGAATATCTTCTGCATCCTGCTCATTACGGGTGATTTTAAGCGCAATAAAATATGCCTTGGGCGCGGTTAACTTATAAAATTCTTCAAAGGCAGACTTGTTGCCTTTTTGCATCTGCTTGACAAGACGGGTGATTTTTTTGTTATCATCTTTCATTGTTCCACCTCACTGCACAGAATTTTCCATAATTTTATTATAGCATAAGCCCGTCTGTGTTCAAGCAAATACATTATTTTCCTGCAATGCGGATTTTTCAAAATCCCCCTCTTGCTTGCCGCCGCCAAGATAAACTATCCCCTTTTTGATTGCAGCGCGCAGATAGTTGCAGGGGGCATCAAATTTTTCGGCATAGATAAAGGTTGTTTCTTCGCCGACTATCATTTCTGCCACAACCGTTCGCTTTTTTTCGTTAACGGCAACGTCAAGCATATGCACGCCGTCAAGATTAACCCTTGTTGTTTTCACATCATTACTCATTTCACACCTCCGTTTCAATGCCTTTTCATTAAGTTATACGATTGAAACGGTGTGTTGGTCTAAGAAAAAAGAAAAAATTTTTTAAAAATGCAAAAAAGCTTGCAAGGGCGGTTGCCCAAGCAAGCTTTTGAGGGTTATTCGATTAAAATTCCAATCAGATACTGCCGATTATTTCTTTAAAAATATTGCCGAAGAACTTCCAATAATCACTGCCGCCGAAAATCATTTCAACAATGCTGCTGAATGCTTTGGCGATTTTGGTGAGGAAAGGAAGGAGCGAA
>JAZNDY010000129.1:0-3316 GCA_045588295.1 Acutalibacteraceae bacterium | reverse complement strand
ATTACGACCACGGCGGCGGATTAAAAAAGTTTCTTGAAATAAACCCAAAAGCATACGTTTATCTTCACAAGCGCGCTTTTGAGCCTCATTATAACGGCACCGAAAAATATATCGGCCTTGACGTTTCGCTGCAAAGCAGTGAACGCCTGATTTTTACCGAAGGCATAACCCAAATCAGAGACAGCCTCACTCTTTTTGACTGCAACACAAACAAAGCGTCATATAACCTCGGCAGTTTTGGGCTCAACAAAAAAGAAAACGGCGTTTTTCTGCAGGATGACTTCCGCCACGAGCATTATCTGCTTATTGAAGAAAACCAAAAGCAAGTGCTCATCAGCGGTTGCTCCCACAAAGGCATTCTTAATATTGCGCAGTGGTTTGATGCAGACGCCATAGTGGGCGGCTTCCATTTTTCAAAGCTTGCGCTTGATGAAACCCTTGCAAACTATGCAGACATATTGAACGGCTGCAAAACAGACTTTTACACCTGCCATTGCACAGGCAAAGAGCAGTTTGATTTTATGAAAGTCCGTATGGACAGGCTTAATTATATTGCCGCAGGGCAAACAATTGAAATTTGAGAGGAAGATTTTTATGAGAATTGCAGTAACTTATGATAACGGAGAAATTTTCCAGCATTTCGGTCACACCGCTGAATTCAAAATCTATGAAATTGATGAAAACAGCAATGTCATCCGCACCGACGTTATCGGCACAGGCACAAGCGGACACAGTGCCCTTTCGGGTATGCTCAAGGCAATCGGTGTTACAACGCTGATTTGCGGCGGAATCGGCGGCGGTGCGCAGGTTGCGCTGGGCAACGCAGGCATCAAAGTTTACGGCGGTGTTAAGGGCGATGCAGACAAAGCGGTTGCGGATTTCCTTTGCGGCAAACTCAACTATGACCCCGAAGCAAGATGTGACCATCACGACCACCACGGCGAAGACCACGAATGCAGTGAACACGGCTGCGGCGAACACAACTGCCATTAATTGATAAAGAGAAAAAGGAGAAAGAAAAATGAGCGTTGAATTAAAAAGAACCTACGTTCCGTTCAATGAATGGAAAGAAAAGTCAAAACAGACCGAATACACAGAAAGCACTCCCCTGCTTGCCGATGACGGCACTCTGCTTGCAAAGGGCTGGGCAAGACGCAACGTTTTTGAATATGACCGCAACAAAGTCAAAACAGGTCTCACAAGCCGCAAGGAATGGGATTTTTATAACATTCAGAATGACGAAATGCAGTTGCTTATCAGCTTCGCAAACATCCATATCGGCGGCTACGTCGGCGTAAGAGTTGTTAACATCAAAACAGGCGAAGTTATTATTGATTCAAACGAATATTTCCTTGGCACAAACAAATACGTTCCGCCCGCAAAGGGTGACGTGCCCAACCGATTCACCGATAAAATCGGCAAAACCATGTTTGATTTCAACACAATGGAAAACGAAAGAACACTCTGGATAAGAAAGCCTTACAAGGGCAAAATCGTTGAGTGCGACATAAGCATGGATATTATGCCCGGTCTAGAAAACATAACCACAATTTTCCCCTTTGACGAAGACAAGACCCGTTATTTTATGACCACAAAGCAGTTCTGTATGCCCTGCGGCGGCACGCTTAAATGGGGCGATTACAAATATGAATTTTCAAAAGAAAACACTTTCTGCGCCCTTGACTGGGGCAGAGTAAACACCATTCACAAAATGGTGTGGTACTGGGGCAACGGCTCAACCTACGTTACCGATGCCGAGGGTCAGAAGCACCTTGTGGGCTTTGAAATCACTTGGGCAATCGGCAACGAAAGCCACGCTACCGAAACCTGCATTATCTATGACGGCAAGGTTCACAAATTCGGCGCCGTTGACGTTGAAAAATTCCCCAAGGACAGATACCTTGAGGAATGGAAATTCGTTTCTGAAGACGGCAGATTCAATATGACGATGAAGCCGACCATTGATAACCACTGCGACGTCGACCTCAAATTCGGCAGAATGAACTGCCACCAGATTTTCGGCTGGTGGAACGGCGATATGACCCTTGACGACGGAACAAAAATCGAAATCATACACCTCTATACTTTCTGCGAATACGTAGAAAACAGATGGTAAAAAGCAAAAACGGCAGTCAGACTGACTGCCGTTTCTTTTTTATTTAAAGCTTTCGCAAGGCTCTTTTGAAAGTTCAACCTTCATCACGCCGCCCGAAGTGATTTCGGCATAGGTCAGATAAGGTCTCGTCACTTTTTCGCCGTTGAAATATATCGCCGCAATATAGGGATATTCCTCGGGGTCTTTGTCGCATTCAACCGCAAACGTTTTATCCGCAGTGCAGGAATGGTATTTCGGGTCAAGTCTGATTTTTGCCGATTTGAAAAGCGGAGTGTTTATATAATATTCGTCATTTGCAGGGCAAACCTGAGCAAATCCGAACGCCGACAAAACGTACCACGCCGAAAGCTGACCGACGTCCTCGTTGCCACAGAAGCCGAAAGCACCCGTGCGATAGGCTTCTTTCTGCACGCGCCTTGTCCAGTACTGCGTTCTGTCAGGCTTGCCGAGAATATCAAAATAATGCGTTATGTTATGGCAGGGCTCGTTGGAATGGTTATAATCCTCGTTCCACAGACGCTTGAAATCCGCTTTTTCAAAGAAGCGTTCAAGAAGTTCAAAGGTTCTCTCTTTGCCGAAAAGCTCACTCAAACCCTCAACGTCATAGGGAACAAACCACGACTGCTGATAGATGTTGCTTTCAACCGTGCCGTCATCGTCATACTCATCCTGCTCAAAAACAAACGAGCCGTCGCTGTATCTGGGCGCCATAAATCCAAGCTGTTCATTATAGTTTTCAGGGTATCTTCTTGCACGGCTCATAAAGAAATCATAATCTTCATTTTTGCCAAGCGCCTTTGCAAGCTTTGCCATTGTATAGTCCGCAAGCAGAAATTCAAGGGTATCGCTCAATCTTTCGGGCACGTAAGCCTCTTTCAGATACTGCTCGCTTTTGCGTCTGACCGTGGTAAAAGGTTTGCCTGCAAATTCATCTGCACAAAGAGCCGAAGCTTTTGAAATTTCATAAAGCTTTTGCACGTCAAAATTTCGGATTCCTTTTATGTAAGCGTCCGAAGCCATAATAACCGCAGGGTCGCCCACCATGCTTTTTGAATCGTTGCTCAGAACCTCCCATCGGGGCAGAGATGTGCCTTTGTGCTCTGCAATTTTGAGCAGAGAGTTCACCTCGTCGTTGACCGTTTCGGGGCTGATGAGTGTCAGCAGCGGAAATTCGCTTCTGTAAACGTCCCAACCGCTGAA
>JAZNDY010000128.1:0-3118 GCA_045588295.1 Acutalibacteraceae bacterium | reverse complement strand
AGAACAACGGCATCAGTGTTGTTTTCCGTGTAACCTGTGAACTCTGTTTTTGCAACGTCTTTGAATGAAACGCCGTTGTTTCTCCAGTCGGAATCGGCAGCGTTTCTTTTTGCGCTCTTTGCTTTGAGTCTTGCCTCTTCAACAAGCTGGCGGAACTTTTCTTCGTCAACGGTCATATTCTTTTCGTTTGCAATTTCTTTTGTGAGGTCAATGGGGAAACCGTAGGTATCCTGAAGCTTGAATGCATCCTCACCCGAAAGAACGCCGTTTGCGCTCTTTTCCATCATTTCGTTAAGCAGACCGAGACCTGAATCGATTGTTTTATAGAAGCTTTCTTCTTCTGTGGAAATAACCTTCTTGATATAATCCTGCTTTTCAACAAGATTGGGGTAAGCGTTTGCGTTTTCGGCAATAACGGTGTCGCAAACCTCTGCAAGGAAAGGTCTGTCAATGCCGATGAGTCTGCCGTGGCGTGCGGCGCGGCGAAGAAGTCTTCTGAGAACGTAGCCTCTGCCGCTGTTTGAGGGAAGAACACCGTCGCCAACCATAAAGGTTGTGCTTCTGATATGGTCAGTAATAACACGCAGAGAAACGTCCTTCTTCTCATCATCGTGATAGTTAAGCTGAGCAATCTCCATAATGTGCTTCATAATGTTGCGCACGGTATCAACCTCAAAGAGGTTGTCAACGTCCTGCATTACGCAAGCAAGTCTTTCAAGACCCATACCTGTGTCGATATTGGGGTTTGCAAGACGGGTATAGTTATTTTTTCCGTCGTTTTCAAACTGTGTGAAAACAAGGTTCCAAACCTCGATAAATCTGTCGCAATCGCAACCTACCTTACAATCAGGGCTGCCGCAACCCTTTGAGGGACCGCGGTCAAAATAGATTTCTGAACAGGGGCCGCAGGGACCTGCACCGTGCTCCCAGAAGTTATCCTCTTTGCCGAAGCGAACCATATGAGAGGGGTCAACACCAACCTCTTTTGTCCAGATATCGTAAGCTTCGTCGTCTTCAAGATAAACGCTGACATAAAGAAGCTCTGCAGGAATTTCAAGCACTTTGGTGAAGAATTCCCATGCCCAGGCTGTTGCTTCGTGCTTGAAATAATCACCGAATGAGAAGTTGCCGAGCATTTCAAAATATGTGCCGTGGCGTGCGGTTTTACCAACGTTTTCAATATCGGGTGTGCGGATACACTTCTGGCAGGTTGTTACTCTCTTTTTGGGAGGAGTTACTTCACCTGTGAAATATTTTTTCATGGGAGTCATACCTGCGTTGATAAGCAGAATGCTCTTATCTCCCTGGGGAACAAGTGAGAAGCTGGGTAATCTCAGATGATCTTTTGATTCAAAAAATGCCAGATATTTTTCTCTTAATTCGTTAAGTCCTGTCCATTGCATAATATATTCCTCCTGTGGGTAAATCCCTTATTTTACTTGGTTTTTGAGCGTAAAAAGCACAAAAAAGGTGCAGTTTCACAACCAAATGGGACGGCGCAAGCCGCGGTACCACCCAAATTGTGCAAACTGCACCACTCAATCCTTTTAACGCAGGTAACGCCGCCGTTCATCACGGCGGAACTCGGAAGCGGCCTTTTCGCAACTGAATGCTCAACAGCCATCGCAGCAAACAGGCTGTCTCTCTGGGAGCTGAAGCGAAATTCTTCTTCTTCACAGTTTCATTATTAAATTCAGTTAATTATATTACTTTATAAGCAACTTGTCAAGCAGGTTATCAGTTAACCTTATCAAGCTTTTTGGTTGAAACCCAGGCATCCTGACCGTTATACTTGAATCTGACCCATATTGAACCGTTATCGCCATCTTTTGTTTCAAGAGCTGAAATTTCATAGCCCTCGTCAAGAACAGCGATGATGTTTGAATCGGAATCGGTTACGGGTGTGCTTCTGATATTTGTTTTATTGTCATTGATTGTGTATTTGCCGATTGAAACCTCTTCGGGTTCAGTAACGGGAGCAAGGGTTGTTACCTCTGAACCGTCAGCACCGCCAACGTTTGAAACAGAAGCGATAACAATGTTACCCCACTCTTTGCCGTTGTTTGCAAGGAATACGCCGTTCTTGCCCTGGCAAATCATTTCATATTCATAATCAACAACGATTTCGTAGCTTTCTTTTTCAATTTTGATGATGCCCATCTTGCCGTCTTGCTTGACTGCAACGTAGCCGTCAGAATAACCGCGGCAATAGTCATAAGCAGCGGAAGGATCATCGGCAGGAACATCGTTCACTGCCTCAAATTCATAAGGAACAACGATTTTGCCGCTATCTGAAATATAGCCCCACTTGCCGAATCTGCGAACAGCCGCATAGCCGTCATAGTAGCGGTCTCTTTCATCGTAATCAGCGCCTTCAAGCGTTGTGTTGTTGCTTGTTGCGTGATTGGTGTGCTTCTGGCTGTCAACCTGAGCAGATGCACCAATCATAACAACCTTGAATTCGTCACTGCCTTTTTTGGCAACAACGTGGTAACCGGAAGCCGAAAGGTCACCGTTACCGTAATCCTTGCCGTTGCTGCAACGTCTGAAGCCGTCATACTGAGCATCAAGAACAACGTTACCCTGATTGTCAATCAAGCCGTATTTGCCTGTATCGGGGTCTTTGAAAGATGAGAAATTCTCATCAAGGAATTCAATTTCTTCAAAATCTGCAAGAGCAGGAAGAACAACCCAATTATAAGTTTCATCAGAATGAGCAACGGTTGTTGTAGGTCTCGGATCAGAGTCTTCGTCTTTGTTGACAACTTTAACAATTACAATAACGCCAACAATAATTGCAACAAGAAGAGCAACCGCCGCAATAATAATCTTGGGAGTAAGACCGGATTTCTTTGCCTTTTTGGGTGCGGTTTTTTCTTCTTTTTTTGCAGGGGCGAACGCTTCGGGTTCTTCTTTGGCAACCGTTTGTGAAGATGAAAAATCAGCGAAAGCAATAGTGGGTTCATCATCACCCAAGTTAACGGAAATATCACTTTCCGCAGCTTCCGACAGACCCTCAATGCTCATTTTGATTTTTTCAAAAGCATCGTCTTCAACAGGTGTTGTTTCAACGGGAGCTTTCTCCTCTTCAGCAATCATTATTACCGTAGGTTCTTCT
>JAZNDY010000127.1:0-11577 GCA_045588295.1 Acutalibacteraceae bacterium | reverse complement strand
GCAGGCAACGTACATACTGTCGGATAAAAATGTGACGGTACTGTTGTTGCTGTAGGCGATAACTCAAACGGCCAGTGTGATGTTGAGACCTGGACTGATATTATAGCAATTTGCACCGGTGTTGATTATACTATAGGCCTTAAGCTTGACGGTACTGTTGTGGCGACGGGTTTAAATATGGATGGTCAGCGTAATGTTGAGAGTTGGACTGATATCGTTGCTGTTTCTGCAGGCGGTTATTCAGCTGTTGGTATTAAACGGGACGGTACGGTTGTTGTGGCAGGTAAGTGGGCTGAGGCCTTTAATTATGATGGTTGGTATGATATAGAATTTGTCACTATGGATTATGATTATATACTCGGTGTCAGAAACGACGGAACAACTGTTGTAAATATAGCCGAAAATTGTGATTATTTAGGTACGTGGGAAAATGTGGCAACAGCTTCAATATGCGATTCTCATTTTATTGCCGTCGGTTATAACGGTGTAGCAGTTGCAGAATGCTTCCAAAGTGATTATGAAGACGGCGAGTGCTATGTTGATGAATGGACTGACATAAAATCACCTGATTAATTAAACCGAAATAATATATACCGGCTTGCGGTTTTGCTCTGCAAGCCGGTGAACTTTTTGCCCGCAATTTTATTTGCAATCCTCCGTCTTTCAGCTAAAGCCGAAATCCACCTCCTTTGAAAAGGAGGCTACTGCCGCAGAAAACTTTTTGGTGTAATATTTCTTAACTCTTGCACTCACTTTTAAGAGAGCTTTCACGGAGTGGCTGAGGATTACAAAAAACCAACGTTCAGCATAATGTTTATCATTCAATTTTGATAATTTTATGCTTCTGAATAATAACAAAACAGGGTCGAAAAATCGACCCTGTTATCTTTTTATTCAAGTATCTTCGCTACGTCGGGGAAAAGGGCAACGCTTCGTTTGAGAATGCCGTTCATATGCGCAATTGCTATGCCGTAATTAACAACGGGCACGCCTGCGCTTTTTGCTTTGCTGATTCTGCTTTGCATTTCTTTTTCGTTCAGCATACAGCCGCCGCAATGCACTATCAGCTTATATTCCTCGGGCGTTTCTGTGAACTGTGTGCCGCTTGTGAAGCTGAATTCGGGCTTGGCGTTTGAAAAGTTTTCAATCCAACGCGGCATTTTGACCGTTCCGATATCGTTGCACTGGCGGTGATGCGTGCATCCCTCGGCGATAAGCACCTTATCACCGTCTTTTAAATCAGTGAGTGCCGCCGCACCTCTGACAAGGCTTTCAAGGTCACCCTTATACCTTGCAAACAGAATTGAAAAAGAGGTGAGGGGAATATCGCGCGGCACGTCCTTTGAAACTCTGCCGAATGCCTGCGAATCTGTTATAACAAGCTTCGGCTTTTTTGCAAGTGAAGCAAGTGTCTGCACAAGCTCAGTATCACGGCAGCAGATTGCTGTGCAGCCTGAATCAAGAATATCCCTGATAGTCTGCTGCTGCGGCAGAATAAGTCTGCCTTTGGGTGCGGATTCATCAATCGGAATAACCAGCACAACAGTGTCTCCGCTTTCAATAAGGTCGGCAACAATGCGTTTTTCGCTTTTTGCTCCCTTTGCAAGGGCGGCGATTTTTTCTTTGAGTTCGTTAATATTTTTGCCTGTTTTTGCGCTCACGCAGACAGATTTGCCGTCTGTTTTGGCTTCTTTTAAATCCGCCTTGTTATATGCAATTATATAGGGCGTGTTTCTTGCCTTGAATTCGTCAATCAGCTCATTGTCTTTTGCGCAAAGACCTGCCTGCGAATCAACAACAAGCACTGCAATATCCGTTTGGGCAAGAGCTTGTTTTGCTTTTTTGATGCGAAGCTCACCAAGCTCACCCTCGTCGTCAATACCCGGCGTGTCAATGATAACAACGGGTCCGAGGGGCAAAAGCTCCATGGCTTTTTTAACAGGGTCGGTTGTTGTACCTTTAACGTCTGAAACAACGGCAAGCTCCTGACCTGTTACGGCGTTCACAAGGCTTGATTTGCCTGCGTTCCTCATGCCGAAAAAGCCGATGTGCACTCTTTCGGCAGAAACTGTGTCGTTAAGTCCCATAAGTATCTCCTTATCGGTCAGTATCAGAATCTGAAATCTCTGCGGTTGGAGTTCTTTATGTCAATAATATTCTGCTCTGCAATTCTGCGAACCTTGTCGCCGGGAACTCTCTTGAGCTCGTTGACTATCATTTCATAGCCAATCTTCTTTGTTTCTTCGGATGCATAGTCAACAAGGTATTCGGTGAGCGTCATAAGCGCATTGGGGTGGCAGCAGTTAAGAATCTGACCGCTCTTGCAAAGGCTCATAAATCTGTCGCCCGTTCTGCCTTCACGGTAGCAAGCGGTGCAGAATGAGGGGATATGGCCGTTCTGCATCAGCCAGCGAACAACCTCATCAAGTGTTCTTTGGTCAGAAACGTCAAACTGCTCAGTGTCGTGGGGGCGTTCCTGCTCGGTATAACCGCCAACCGATGTTCTTGAGCCGCCGCTGACCTGTGAAATTCCCAGGCGCAGAAGCTTGCCTCTTGTTTCTTCTGATTCTCTTGTGGAGATAATCATACCTGTGTAAGGCACTGCAAGGCGGATGCAAGCGGTGATTTTTGCAAAAGTTTCGTCAGAAATTGAGTTATCGAATGCTGTGGGGTCAATGTCGTCTGCCTTTTTGATTCTGGGCACGCTGATTGTGTGAGGACCAACACCGTGAACGGCTTCAAGGTGTTCTGCGTGCATCAGCAGACCTGCAAATTCGTATTTATAAAGCTCAAGGCCGAAAAGTACTCCGAGGCCGACGTCGTCAATGCCGCCCTCCATAGCTCTGTCCATAGCTTCTGTGTGATAATCGTAATCGTGCTTGGGGCCTGTGGGATGAAGCTGAAGATAGCTTTCTTTATGGTATGTTTCCTGGAAAAGAATATATGTGCCGATGCCTGCGTCTTTAAGCTTGCGGTAATTTTCAACCGTTGTTGCGGCAATGTTAACGTTAACTCTGCGGATAGCGCCGTTTTTGTGGTTAACGCTGTAAATTGTTTTGATGCATTCAAGAATATATTCGATAGGGTTGTTAACGGGGTCTTCACCCGATTCAATTGCAAGACGTTTGTGACCCATATCCTGGAGTGCGATAACTTCGTTTCTGACCTCTTCCTGTGTCAGCTTTTTTCTGGGGATAGTTTTATTCTTGAGGTGATAAGGGCAGTAAACGCAACCGTTAACGCAATAGTTTGAGAGATAAAGGGGAGCGAAGATAACGATTCTGTTGCCGTAAAAAGCAAGCTTGATTTCTTCGGCGATTTTATAGATTTCTTCAATCTTTTCAGGAATATCGCAAGCAAGAAGTACGGAAGCTTCTCTGTGTGTAAGGCCGTTGCAAACGCAGCCTGTTGCAGTTTTCTGCGGGCGTGCCTTTGCAAGAATAGAATCAATCAGCTCAACGTTGTTTTTGTTGGCTTCAGCGTATTCAAGGGTTGCAAGAATTTCTTCGTGATTGATGAATTCATCTGCTTTGAGTGATTTGGGGTTATAAACTGCCATATTTTTACCTTCTTTCGGATTGATTATTTTAATATATCGCCTCTGTCGGTCACAATTTCATAGCCGATGTTCAGCATCTTTTGCTTTAAATTTAAAAGATTTTGTGCAGATTCGTCACCGTCAGACAGCTTGTTATCATAGAGCATATATTTTTTTCTCACTTCGTTGGGTGAGAGGTTAGGCATAATAACGTTTGCGCCTGCTTTTATGCCGTTTTCTCTGCCGTCAGTGTTAACCGTACCCAGAGCGGTTGTGGCCGGCAACAGAATATTAGGCTTAATCAGGCGGATGATTGAAAGCAGATAGCAGGTAAGTTCCGCGGAGCCGGGCTGATATTCAGCAAACGGAGTATCCTTATGCGGAATGAACGGACCTATGCCGCACATATCGGGCGAAAATTCTTCAATGAATTTTAAGTCGCGCGCAATGTCTGCGACAGTCTGATACGGTGAACCGACCATAAAACCGCAACCTGTTTGGTAACCGATTTCTTTAAGATTTTTTAGACATTCCATTCGGTTTTCAAAGTGAAGATTATCGGGGTGGAGTTTTTGGTAATGCTCTTTTGTTGCCGTTTCGTGGCGGAGAAGATATCTGTCTGCACCTGCATCATAAAGCTTCTGATAACTTTCTTTGCTTCTTTCACCGAGTGAAAGCGTAACGGCGCAATCGGGACACTCTGTTTTGATGTCTTTGATTATTTCAATCAGAACATCGTCGTTGAAATGCGCATCTTCACCGCCCTGCATAACAAATGTGCGGAATCCGAGAGCATAGCCCTCTTTTGCGCATTCGATGATTTCGTCTGTGTTCAGGCGGTAGCGGTCGCAGTTTTTGTTTGAACCTCTGATACCGCAATAATAGCAATCATTTTTGCAGATATTGCTTATTTCAATAACACCTCTGATAAAAACTTTGTTGCCATAGATTTTTTGCCTTGCCTCGACGGCTTTTTGCTTGATATATTCGGTTGCTTCGGGGGTGATTGACGTTATGAGTTTTTCATATTCTTCGATTGAAAGCGAATGCTCGCTGGCGAGGGTGTCAATAAGTCGGAGAACGTCATTCATAGCTGATAACCGATGAAAAAGCGGTTTTAACGCTCACGCCGTCAAGCTTGCCGATTTTGCCTGAAAGGGCTGAAATCGTATCCTGCGGAGCATCAATCGCAATGCTGATGATGTTGATTTTGCGTTCTTTATAAGGGATACCCATTCTGCCGATGATGAATTCGCCGAAATCGTGAAGATAAGAATTGATTTGCACAACGCTCTCGCTGTTTTCAACAATAATGCTCATAACTGCAACTCTTGTTTCCATAGCAACCTCCGAAAATACAAAATGCCGCACCCGAAAAGGGCACGGCAAGATAAAGGATATAATTATCCCGTTTTTAAAATTCAGCCGTAACCTTTCACTCAGAAAATCTTTGTGTCGGGGAACTATAATTAGTATAACACAATATATAGTTTACCGTCAATAAAAATGTTTATGATAATGCAACATTGTTTGTCTGATATTTTGGTAATATCAACATAAAAAAACGGAGCCCGTGAGAGCTCCGTTAATTTTATGTGGTTTTAATTATACACCTGCGATAAAGTAGATAAGCTTAAGAGGAAGAATGTAGGGGAGAAGCTTTACGATTGTGTCGCAGATTGCTGAAACAATGCCACCGAAATCAAAGAAGCCGTCAAGGTTTTCGGCTGCAGGTGCACCGTCATAATCAAGGGTGAATGCCTGTGTATACATAACGCCGCCTGCACCAACGATTTCTGCTCTTACGTAGCTGCCTATCTGGTCTGCATAATCATCAAGGTCGATTGTTGCGCCTGATGCAATTTCTTTGCCGTCTGCAATCCAGCGGATAACAACAACGTTTTCTGTTTCAAGAGTGATTGTGTCTTCGTTTTCATCGATGATAACGTCTGTAACAACGGGAACAATTGCATCTTCGCCTGCATAGAACTTTTCGCCTGTTGAAAGAGCTGTGTCAAGCATCTGAGTAAGTGTTGCCGCTTCGGGAGTGTCAATCTTTTCTGCAATAGCCTTATAAGCTTCCATTTCAAGTGAGTTGCCGATATATTTGCTTGCTGCAAAGAACTGACCGTTTGCCATTGCATCCTTAAGGTTTGCGGAGTTGAGGTCATCCATAAGAATCATTGTGTATCCCGAGTCAACAATGTTAAGGTTATGAGCATCGGTTGTTGCAATAGCATAAACGTTTCTGCCGTGAGGAACGATTTTCTGGAGAAGGATATCCCAGAGCTTTCTGTCATAACGTGTTCTGCTGTCGCCCTTGCTGTTAATATCAATGCCGAGGCAGGTATCGTATTTGAGAAGAAGGTTGATAAACTTGTTGATTTTGTAGTTATAAACAGGGTCAGTCACGTCATATGCGCTGTCCTGTGTTTCTTCATCTCTTGCGTTTGTGTATTCACCGGGGTGGTTGATAACTGAAAGACCGCCCATTTCGTGGACAGCAGCAATGGGGGATTCATAGTTGCTTGTGCCGCCGAGAACGCCGTGGCCGTAAGGCGCAAACCAAGTGTTTACGTGAGCATTGTTGAATGATGTTGGGTTCTGTTCGTTGCCGAAGGGTACGCGGAGCATTGCCTGACCGTCAACGCCGTTGACTGTTTCGATGTAATATTCGTCTTTTGTTGTTTCATCGGTGTCAACACGGTAATCAATGCCGTCTGATGTTTTGCCGTTCACGGCAAGAACATCACCGTAAACGCCGCCGTTTTTAATCCAGGAAATAAGCTTAAGGGGGTCATTGAATTCCTGGGTTGTGTAACCGTAGCTGACGGTGCCGTGGTCTGTGATTGCATAAATATCAAAGCCGAGTTCATAATGTCTTTCTGTCATAGCAGGCAATTTCTCATTACCGTCGCTGAAGGTTGTGTGGCTGTGAAGGTCAGCTTTGTATTGGTTGAGTGAATCAAAATCAAGGTTTTCATAAGGGCTTGTAATTTCATAGTCAACGTCTGCGTTTGCAAATGCCATAGGTGCGCAGGTAACAAGCATTGCGACAGCAAGAAGAACCGCCGAGATCTTTTTGAAATTTTTCATTGTTTTCCTCCCTGAGCTTTAATGATGTAAAGTATTATAACAAAATTAGTATCCTTTGTAAATTGTAAATAGTAAACAAAAATCCCGTGATAATTTTGGGTTATAAAAACGAACGTTGGGTTTGATATTTTGATTTTGGTATGCTATTATTGTTTAAAATAATCATTCAGGAGGATTTTTATGTTTATAATCCGAAAAATTTGGTCTGTTATTACTCTGCCCCTTCTGCTTCTTACGCTTCTTACAAGTCCCGTTGCAAAATCAACTCCCACCGCAGAGCTTGTTTCAAAGGATGTTTTTGTTTTTGAAAAAGCGCTTCTTATGGGTCAGGGAATCACAACAGACGGCGAATATTTTTACACAAGCGGTTCAATAACCGCTCTTAACCTGCAGGCTCTTGCAAAATTTACCTTTGATGATATGGAGCTTGTTAAGAGCAAGGTTAACCCGTTACCCAAGGTTTGCAAGGACAGAGGAAATAACCACATCGGCGGCATCAGTTATTATAACGGCAAAATCTACGCTTCGGTTGAGGGCGGCGATGAATGCTACGCCTGCATTGTTGTTTTTGACTGCGAAACCTTAAAGCCTACGGGTGAGGTTTATGATTTGCCCAACGAGCTTTATGATGACGGCATTCCGTGGCTTGCTGTTGACAGAGAAACCGGTCTGCTCTATGCTTCAAAGTGGACGGATGCAGAATATATCAGAGTTTACGATATCGATGACGGTATGAAAAACGTTGATAACATTCAGCTTTCAGAACCCATTCACCGCACGCAGGGCGGCGAATTTTATAACGGTACACTTTATCTTTCAAATGATATTGAGGGTTACGAAACCTATAAACGCATACTTTCTGTTGATGTTGAAACAGGTGAGGTTGAGGTTGCTGCTGTCAGAGATGTCGGCGGCGATAATGTTGAAGCCGAGGGCATTACTTTCTGGGAAGATGAAGATGGTGCAGTAATGCACGTGCTTGATTATAACAAGCTCATCGGCATTTTTGTTCATCACTATAAAGTCGATTTCTGAGGTGACTTATGAAATTCTGTGATATAAATATCCGTGACCCGTTTGTGCTTGTTGAAAACGGCAGATATTATCTCTACGGAACAAGGGGAGAAACCGCATGGACAAAGGCTTACGGTCTTGACGTTTATGTCAGTGACGACCTTAAAAAATGGAGTGAAGCAAAGGAATGTTTCACCGTGCCTGAAAATTTTTGGGCAAACAAAGAAATCTGGGCGCCCGAGGTGCATAAACATAACGGCAAATATTATATGTTTGTCACGTTCAATGCTGAGGATAAATGCAGAGGCACGCAGATTCTCAGAAGCGATGTTCCCGAAGGCCCGTTTCTTCCGTTTACCGATGACGCAATAACTCCGCGTGACTGGTTGTGCCTTGACGGAACTTTTTACGTTGATAAAAACGGCAAACCTTACATAGTTTTTTGCCACGAATGGGTGCAGGTCACTGACGGTGAAATTCATGCAATGCCATTGACGGATGATTTGTCTGCCCCTGCAGGAGAGCCGATTTTGCTCTTTAAAGCATCCGAGCCTTTCTGGGCGGATAAGAGCAGAGATAAATATATATCCGACGGACCGTTTATGTATCGCACAAAAGGCGGCAGGCTGATGATGATTTGGTCAACGTTTACCGAGTCGGGTTACACTCAGGCTGTTGCTTATTCCGATAACGGCGAAATTGACGGCAAATGGATACATACAGAGCCTTTGTTCAAAGAAAACGGCGGTCACGGTATGATATTTGATGACCTTAACGGCGTTAAGCATCTCATTCTCCATTCGCCAAACGAAAATCCGCTTGAAAGACCTGTTTTGATTGACATTCAGGAAAAAGATGATATACTTGTTGTGATATGAAAGGAGAGATATGATGAAAAGATTTATAGGAATCGTTCTCGCGCTTGTTATTGCGCTTTCTTGCGTGCTTCCTGCGTTTGCGCAGAGCCTGCATAACCCCGAAACCTGCACCGACGTACCCGTACTTGTTATCAGAGGTATGGATTTCGGCGGTCTTTACACAGACGTTGAATCAGAAGAAAACCGTCAGCCTGCAATAAGAGCAGATGCAAAGAAAATTATTATTTATGCTGTTAAAGGTATTCTTCTTTCAATTCTCAATTTCAGCCTTGACCCGTTTGTTGAAAGTGCGGCTGATATTGCAGGCAGCGTTTTTGAATATATCAAAATGGAGCCTGACGGCACTTCAAAGCACGAAACGGGAGCGATTGAATATCCGCTTGCCGCAGAGAATTACGAAGGCTTCGTTAACGGTGTTGACAGTGAATACGGTATGATCAGAGCAATGATTGAAGAAATCGGAGATCACGCTTATTATTTCAATTATGACTGGCGTATTGACCCTTACGTTGTTGCTGACGATATTAACGAAACCGTTGAAAGAATGCTTGAAGAAACAGGCCATGACAAAGTCAACATTGCCTGCTGCAGCATGGGCGGCATTATGACTCTTGCTTATCTTACAGAATACGGTTATGAAGACGTTAACAGAGTTTGCTTTATGTCTTCAACCTTCTGCGGCGCTCAGGTGTGCTCCGACCTTCTCAGCGGTCAGCTTGAAATCGGCTCCGATACCCTTTACAACGTTGCAGATAACGGCACCGAAGATATCAAGCTTGTCAACTATCCTATGACAGGTCTTATATACGTGGGTGCGTCTAAAGCGGTTTCACTTACTGCAAACGCTAGCAGCGATGAATACGTTGATATGGTCAACGAACGTGTTCTTGTACCCGTTTTCGGCTGCAACCTCACTTTCTGGGCAATTCTTCAGCCTGAAGACAGACAGGGTGCAATTGATTTCATTATGAACGGTAAGCCCGAAAATTATCCTGAGTTATACACAAAGATTCAGGCGCTCTGGGCAATGGTTGACGGCAGAAACGAGTTGCTTAACGAAATGATTGAAAACGGCGTTCAGGTTGCCGTTGTTGCTCATTACGATTCACCTATGATTCCCGTTTATGCAAGCGCAGGTATGAACGGTGACGGCATTCTTGAAACATACCAGATGTCGGGTTATGCAACCGTTGCACCTTACGGCGAAACACTCGGTGACGATTACATTGCTGAAAACCCCGAATACCTTTCACCTGACAGAGTGGTTGACCTTTCAACTGCAATTCTGCCCGAATATACATATATCATCAAGGGTGCGCCTCACGTTGCAGGCAGCTACGGCACGGATTACAGCGATTTCTTTGTCTGGCTTATGACATATGACGGCGAAGATTTCTATGCGGGCGTTAACCCCGAATATCCCAGGTTTATGCTTTCTGACGGAGAGCAGACTCTTGCAAAATTTGAATAAATAAAATCACGGCTTGTACGGGCGTTACGCTCATACAGGCCGTTTGGTTTATTTGTTTTCTGTTAAATGCGCCGTGTCATTGATAAACTCAAACACGGTGTCGCCGTATACGTTTGTGCCGGGTTTATAAAAAATAACTTTTGTAATGCCTGTGTTACTGAAGCTGATGTCAAAACAGGGGCATTTTTCGCTGAAACCCATCAGTGTAAAAACGATAAACGTCATAAAAGCGGCGTGAGAAACAAGCGCAACTTTTTCTCCGTTGCGGTAACGTTCACGCAGGTAACAAAGCACAAGATTTGCACGTTCATAAGCATATGACTCATCGTTTTCTTTCGTGGCTGAATATATCATCGGCGAATCGGGGTCAACACCCTCGGCAAGAACGGCATTAGGATTGATTTCTTTTATCTCTGCCATTGTAACGCCCTTGTATTCCGGGGCAAACATCATTTCGCAGGCAACAGGCAAAACGTTGAGAGCCTTTGGTTTTTTCTGAAATTTCAGGATTTCGGTTGCGGTCTGAACAGCGCGAAGCATTGCGCTTGAATAAACGGCGTCAAAATCTGTTTCACTCAGGCGAATGCCTGCTTTCTGTGCCTGTGATAATCCTTTTTCTGTCAGAACAGGGTCATGCATTTCTTTTTGCGTCAGGTCTGTTCTTCCGTCATAACCTGCGTTGCCCATACTCTGACCGTGGCGTATAATATAAAGCTCAAGCTCTTTGACGGGTGTTGTGTTTTCCATAGCATCCTCCGTGTTGAGTAATAATTAAATTATACCATAAATGCAAAAACTATCAACACTTTTATTGACAATGAGTTGCGATGATAGTAAAATATTATCCATATTATTCTGAAAGGCTGACTTTATGGCTGTTTGTTATGTTGTGGGTGCAGGTGAATGCGATTCATTGCCCATTAAAAAAGAAAACGGTGATATCATCATTGCCGTTGACGGCGGAATGAAACACCTTGAACGCTTCGGATTCAAGCCCGATATAATTATTGGCGATTTTGATTCGCTCGGCAGTGTGCCTGAGGGCAATAACGTTATCCGCCTGAAAGCTGAAAAGGACGTTACCGATATGCACGCCGCAGTTGGCGAGGGTGTTTATGAAGGTTTTGCTGATTTTGAAATTTTTGGTGCAACGGGTGGCAGACTTGACCACACCGTTGCCAATATTCAGCTTGCGGCTTCACTTGCTCAAAAAGACATAAAGCATATTATTCACGGTAACGGATATAACGTTGTTGCCGTTAAAAATTCAGAGATTACTTTTGATGAATCCGAAAGGGGATATATCTCTGTTTTTGCCCATTCCGACGTTTGTATGGGCGTGAGCATTAAAGGACTCAAATATGAGCTTGACGATGCAAGGCTCACAAACACCTTTTCGCTTGGTGTGAGCAACGAATTCACAGGCAAAAAAAGCAGTATAAGCGTTGAAAAAGGAACGCTTGTTATAATTTATACTTCGGAGGAAAAATAAAATGAAAACATTATCCAAAAGATTAACTGCGGTTTTTCTTGCTGCAATTATGCTCTTCACGGCAAGTGCAACCTCGTTTGCTCAGGGC
>JAZNDY010000126.1:0-3979 GCA_045588295.1 Acutalibacteraceae bacterium | reverse complement strand
CTTTTTTCATAATTTCAAAAAGTGCACCGAAATCAAAAACGCCTTTCGAGGGAGGCAGACAGTCAAAGCCTTCTTTGTGGTCGCTCAGGTGAACGTGAACAATTTCGTTTGCAAATTCTTTGGCGAACGCAAGCGGCTCAAAGCCTGCGCGTACGGATTGCTTAACGTCAAAAATCATCTTGAAATCGTCACCGAGATATGCTCTCATAGCTTTCATAAACTCGGGATTCTGGCTGAAATGGTTGTTAACGTTTTCCTGCGCAACGGTTATGCCGAAAGATTTGCCGGCTTCAATCATTTTTGCAAAACGTTCAAAATATTTCTCGTGTTTGATTTTGCCCGGGAGTTTTGAACCGTGAATAACTGTTATTCCTGCGCCGATTTCAGCGGTAACTTCAAAAATCTGTTTATAGTATTCAAGCGTATCGGTGAAGCGGCGTTCATATTCGCTGAAAAGCATAACGGTTTCTGCAAAAGATGTGTAGGGGTGAAGTGAAATGATGTCAATGCCGTATTCATTTTTGATTTTGTTCAGTTTTTTGGCATATTCAAGCGTAATCTCGCTTGGTGAATTAAAAAACACCTCGCTTGTCTTAACACCGAGCTTTGCTATTGTTTCAAGACTTTCGCGCGGTGAAAACGGATAAAGACAAGATGACGAAACACCTATTGGCATATTTATCATTCCTTATTGGCAATATTTTTGTTTTGATTTTGTTGTGCAGCAAGTATATAATGTGCATGGGTGATTAATTTGAAAACTGTTTTTAGCGGCATATGCCCGCTGTCAAAATACATATTCATTCTTGGGCTTGCGGCGGCGATTCTGATTGCTGCGGCATCTGCTGTGCTTTATTACGGTGCAGGCAGGCTGTGGGATTATTACGTATGCATCCCTTGGTGTGAAAAACTGCTTGCTCTGTCAAGACCTGTCGGGGTGAGCACTTGCGTATCGGCACTGCTGGTTGAATACCGTTCAAAATCGTGTGACAAAGCTTGAAAATAATTTTATCATAAAAAAATGCTCAATTCAAGAGTGACAAAACAACAAAAAGTCGCGTGAAAACTTTGGTTTTCTCTCGACTTTTTTGTTTTAATGTGTTAAAATTAAAAAAATAATTTGGGGAGGCAAATTATGTTAAAAGTTGCAATGCTTTCAAAATGGCACGTTCACGCTGAGGGCTATGCCCGCGATTTGCTCGCAACAGGAAAAGTGCAGATTACCTGTGTCTGGGACGAAAAGCCTGAAAGAGGTCTTGGATGGGCACAAAAGCTGGGCGTTGATTTTGTTGGTGATATTGATGAACTTCTTGCAAGGGCTGACGTTGATGCCGTTTGTTGCGACACACCCACAACAATGCATACAGAGGTGCTGACCAAGGCGGCGAAGGCAGGCAAACACATTTTTACGGAAAAAACGCTTGCCTGCACCGTTAAAGAGTGTGAAGAAATTGCAAAGGCAATTAACGAAAACGGCGTTAAGTTTGTTATCTCAATGCCTCATAAAGCCTGGCCTGTAATAAAATTTGCTAAAGAGCATATTGAAAACGGCGATTTCGGCGTTGTTGCAAACGTCAGAATCCGCAATGCGCATGACGGCGTGAGCGGCAAGTGGCTGCCTGATTATTGGTTTGTCAAAGAGGATTGCGCAGGCGGCGCAATGATGGATCTCGGTTGCCATCCGATGTATCTTCTCTCTTATCTTTGCGGTATGCCTAAAAAGATAACGGGTATTGCGAATTCCGTTATGGGTACGCCTGTTGATGAAAACGCTGTTTCCGTTATCGAGTTTGAAAACGGTGCTATCGGTGTTTCAGAAACCTCGTTTCTTGCATATTCTTCACCTTATACCGTTGAGGTTCACGGAACAGAAGGTGTTCTTCTCTGGAACAGCAAGGAAGGTGCCAGATATAAAACGAAAGAAACCGCAAAGGTGTTTAACGGCTTTATAATTCCCGACAGACTGCCCGAAAGCAGTGAAAACCCGATTAATGCCTTTGTCAGTGCTTGTGTTGACGGCAAGGATATCCCCGAAGAATACGGCATAAAGTCGGCAATTGACCTTGCAAGACTTCTTGAAGCAACGTATATAGCCTATGAAACGGGCAAAACAATAGAATTCTGAGGTGAACAAAATGAAAACAGAGCTCCATTATTATGACATTTATCCCAAGGTGTTTCCCACAGGCAAAGAGATTGAAATAACCGTCAAGCCTCTCGGCTGCCACGCAAAGTTCGAAAATCCCGAAAACGTTGTTCTGCGTGTGCTTGGCATTGAAGACGGACATATCAGAGATTTCCCCAAAAGAAAAAACAACAAAGCTGTTGATTATACCGTTGATGAAAACGGTGTAATCAGATTTAAGAATACGTTTGAAAAAGAACAGCAGTATTTTGTTCGCTTTTGTGACAAGGAAACAGATAAAAAGCTTGTTCAGCTTTGTGTTTATGCCGTTGCAGATGACCTTTGCGGCAGATATCCGCTGATCGGCGATCTTCATATGCACACCTGCCGCTCAGACGGCAGACAGGAGCCTGCAATTGTTTGCGCAAACTACAGAAAGCACGGCTACGATTTCTTTGCTATAACTGACCACGAGCGTTATTATCCTTCCTTGGAAGCTATCAATGCTTATAAAGATGTTCCCATTGAGTTTAATATCTGCGTTGGTGAAGAGGTTCATATGCCCAGGGATAACCCCGAATTCGGCTGTGACCCTCACATCGTAAATTTTGGCGGCAATTATTCCGTCAACGGCCTTGTTGATGAATCTGACCAGATTATTGAAGCAGGTGATTCAAAAGAACTCCGTTCATATAACGGCTTTGAATGCCCTGACGTTATGACGGCTGATGAATACAGAAAAGAAGTTCTGTCTCTTGCTGAAACTCTTGATATTCCCGATGGCATAGAGCCGTTCACATATGCAGGTATGGTCTGGGTGTTTAACCACATCAAAAAAGCAGGCGGTCTCGGCATCTTCTGCCATCCATACTGGATTTCTAACGTTAACCACGTGCCCGAAAACATTGTTGAATATCTGATGGAAAAACAGCCGTTTGATGCTTTTGAAGTTCTCGGCGGTGAAAACTATTATGAGCAGAACGGTCTGCAGACTCACAGATATTATGATGACAGAGCAATGGGCAGAAAATATCCTATCGTCGGCAGCACAGACAGCCACAGCTCTGTTAATAACGAGAATGCTTACGTTGCTTCAACAATGGTTTTCTCGCCTGCTAATGAAAAGGATGCAATCATCGCATCAATCAAGGATTTCTATTCCGTTGCCATTGACGGCATAAGCAAGGAATTCCGCCTTGTGGGCGATCTCCGCCTTTCAAGATACGCCTGCTTCCTTCTTAAAGAGTATTTTCCGCTTCACGATGACCTTTGCTATGAAGAAGGCAGAGCAATGAAAGACTACGTATGCGGTATTGATGGCGCAAAAGAAACCCTCGAATTTATCAGCGGCAGAATTCAGAAGCAGAGAGAAAAATATTTTGCATTCTGATTTTTAATAAAACAGTAAAAGTCCGAACCGTATTCAGGTTCGGACTTTTTGTTACATTTCTGTAATTGTTATGTCACAAAGGTAACAAACCGCTTTTGAAACTGTAATTAAATGTAATTGGACTTTGAGGTGAAAGGGGAGTAAGATAAAATTGTAAAGAGATGATTTTAAGGGGGATTCGGAAATGTTGGCATTCAACGTTCTGGCGGTGCTTGTTCTTGCAGCAACACCTGCTCTGTGCATTCTTTCAGGCAAGGGCAACGACGAGGAGTAAATTGATACTAAAACAAAAACAAGCGGTTTGCATCGGCAAGCCGCTTGTCTTGTTTGTAACAAAGACAACCCCTGGCTATGCCAGGGGAAAAGGAAAGCTTTTAGCGAGGGGAGCCGTAGACAAGAAAAAGCTCCTTGATATAGTAGAAGTGGTTTGCCGACCACACAACAAAAACATCAAGGAGGTCTTT
>JAZNDY010000125.1:0-3418 GCA_045588295.1 Acutalibacteraceae bacterium | reverse complement strand
TGCTTTGTTGACAGGCTCAAGCCATACCGTCTGCCAGATGCCTGACGTTGCGGTGTACCAGAAGCCGACGGGTTTAAGAATCTGTTTGCCTTTCTGCTGGTGGCCTGCGTCAGTAGGGTCAAACACCTTGACAAGAAGCTCGTTTTCGCCGTCAACAAGATAATCCGTGATATCAAATGTAAAAGGATTATAGCCGCCTGTGTGTTCGCCGACTATTTCGCCGTTAATCCATACCTTGCACTGCCAGTCAACCGCACCGAAATGGAGCAGAGTTCTTTTGCCCTCAAAAGCTTCTGTGAGAGTGAACTTTCTTCTGTACCAGAGGCGCTGGGTTTCGTCAAGCTTTTTTTCAACGCCTGAAAGTGCGGATTCAACGGAGAACGGAACAAGAATTTCACCGTCAAAAGTTTTGGGGATGGTGCTGTTTTCGTTTGTGATAGCGTATTCATAAACGCCGTTGAGGTTAAGCCAATTTTCTCTGACAAGCTGGGGACGGGGATATTCGGGCAGAGGGCAGCTTCTGTCTACTTTATCAAACCATTCTGTTCTGATATGTTTCATAGTCAAATCTCCTGTTATTTATTTTTGAACGGCAACGAATTTGTCAAGTCTCCATTCGCCGTCAACCTTAACGGCGTTCATGGTGCTGATCATAATTCTGTCACCTGTTTTTGAATCGAGAACCGTAAAACGAAGATAGATGATATCATCGTTCATTGTTGTGAAATCATCATCAAGCTTGATTTCGCTCCAGTCATAGGGATAAACGGCTTCGCCGGCAAAATATCCTGATGAATAGTCGAGGTTATAATATAACTTGCCGTCAATTTCTGCATAAATTGCAGGGTTGCCGAGCAGCTCGGTTATTGCTTCTTTTGTGTATAAGCTTTCGAGCTTGGTCATAAGCTCGCCGTAGGTTTTGTATTCTGCCTTGTCTGTGACGGGGGCGTAGTTAACGCCGTTGTGAACAATTGCGGCAGATTTGTCAACAGGCAGGTGCGAGAGCACAAAAACGTCTTCAACAAGTTTTGCGTGAGATTTGAGATAGACGTTAAGAAGGGTTTCTTTAACACCGGTGTCAACAACAATATCGGGGTCGTATGCAATTTCATAATATTCCGTTGTTGTTTCTTCAAGAATCTGTTCTTTAACGTTACAGCCTGCAAAAGCAAAAACTGCGGCGGCAACAAGCAAAAGAGCAATTATTTTTTTCAAGGGAATCAATCCTTTCGGGTTGTGAATGTTTATTTAAGAGCCATAACGGTTACTGCAGAAATAACAGCCTGAATCATACAGAATCTGAAAATAACCTGTGAGTTTGACCAGCCTTTGTTCTTTCTGAAATGGTCATGCAGGGGCGTTCTGATTTTTTTGAATGCGTTGATATGAAGGAATCTTATCATTGAAACCTTAACGATGCCGAGCAGACCGTCAAGGCAGAGCATAAAGCAGAAAGGAATTGCAAGCAGAACGTTGCCTGTTTTGAAAATGAGAATGCAAAGGAAAAGACCGAGTGCCCTTGAGCCTGCATCGCCCATCATCATTGTGCTGGGTTCGGAGTTGCTCCAGAGATAGGGGAGCAGAGTAACAACCATAAGAATAACAAGCATTGTTATGTTTCTGTCTGTGCCTGCAAGGAAAATTGCAATTGCAATCGAAACCATCGAAACGATTGAAAGGCTGCCGCAGAAGCCGTCAATGCCGTCAGAGCAGTTGGTTGCGTTGATGAGCATCCACACAAGTACTGTGCCGAGCACACCGAAAACAATCTTGTTAACGTGAACACCGAAACCGAAGAAGCTTATGTTGAGAAGTTCGGGGTTGAAGTGAACAAAGTTTGCCGCAGTCAGTGCGGAAATGATAAGGTCAATTGCACCTTTTTTGTATTCGCCCCAGGGCTTTTCGGAAGCATCGTCAAGATAGCCTGAAAGCATACCGAGGAAGAGAAGGATATAATAGAACAAATATTCCATTGAAAACGGAACAAACAAAAGCGCAACAGCGATAAAAGACAAAACAAAAATAATGCCTGCGCCTCTGACTTTGCCTGCCGAAAGCTTGCCGTTGAACGCAAACTCTCTGCCCTGGTCTTTGGGAAGCTTGCCTTTAAAAAGCTTGAGCAAAAGCGCGCAAAGTCCTGCTGAAGAGAGTATTGCAAGGATAAACAGGTATTTCGGGTCAACGTCAAACCCTTTAAGTTCAATGATTTTGCTAATCATAATGTACCTCCATTATAATTCAGTTAAAAAAAGCATACCACAAGCACAATGATTTTTCAATATAAATTATAAATTTTATATATAATTGACTTGTATAGTAAACAGTTATATAATAAATACGGTGATTAAATGAAGATTATGGCTATTGGCGAAATAATTTTTGACGTTTTCGGTGACGAATCGGCAATCGGCGGTGCGCCGCTTAATTTTTGTGCTCACTGTGTTGCCTGCGGTGCTGATGCCGCGCTTGTTTCAGGCATCGGTAACGATGAATACGGTATAAAAGCACTTGAGGCTATAAAAGGCTTCGGCGTTGAAACTGATTTTATCAGCGTGAACAACCTTGAAACGGGTAAATGCATCGTAACCGTCAGCGGCGGCAACCCGTCATATACCGTGCTCAGACCTGCCGCATATGACAAAACGGCGGCGGATGTTGCCGCAATCAAAGCATACGGAGCCGACGTTTTTGCTTTCGGTACGCTGATTCAAAGAGAAGAAGAATCAAGAAACTCCGTCAGAAAAATCCTTGAGGAATGCAGCTTTAACGAGATTTTCTGTGATATAAATCTGCGCAAAAACTGTTATGATAAAGAAAGCTGTGCGCTTTGTCTTAAAAACGCAACCATACTCAAACTGAGTGAAGAAGAAGAGCCGATGCTCTCGCAATTCGGCTTTTATGAAACGGATTCAGATGAGAAAAAACTGCTCCGTAACGTTGCAGATAAATATAAAAACATTCGCCTGATTCTCTTTACAAAAGGAGAAAACGGCTCTCTGATTTATGATGCGCTCAACGGTGAATTTGTTGATATACCTGCGTTTGAAGCTGACGTTGTTTCAACCGTCGGAGCAGGTGACAGCTATTCAGCCGCATTTGTTTGCGAATATCTGAAAAGCGGAAACATCGCAAAAGCAGGTGAGGCAGGAGCAAAATTAAGCGCATTTGTGGTTTCAAACAAAGAAGCTATACCGATGCCTTAAAACGCCTTGCATAGGATGCGGCTTGCATAATAATTCCGTTTAAAAACTCTGCTTAAACAAATTTTAATTTGTTGGCATATTTCTCTTGATTTTTTCAAAACATTCGGCTATAATAGAAAAGCTGATTTGCCGATGTGATGGAATTGGCAGACGTGACGGACTCAAAATCCGTTGGTAGCGATACCGTGCGGGTTCGACCCCCGCCACCGGCACCA
>JAZNDY010000124.1:0-2168 GCA_045588295.1 Acutalibacteraceae bacterium | reverse complement strand
TGAGAATACTGATTTCTTTTTAACTGCGGTTGCGGCAAAAATCACAATTTCACCGTCAACTGGAAGCTTGATTTTTGTTCCGCCCTCGAGGGGTATTTCCGCATCGAAGATATAAAACTGCTTTGCGGTCATATTACGTTTTTTTGCATGGGTATGAGATAAAGCAATCGCCTGCGGAACAGATTTTATATAGCCCGTTTCACCGAGCATCATAAAATCCCATTGGCCGAGAGCCTCAAAGCAATCGGGCACGGTAACTTCTGCGATTTTGTTTCCGCATTCAAAGGTGATTTTCTTGTCACCGTTAAAGGATGCAACAAGCAGATGAACGCTTTCATACCCTTCGCCGACCTCAATTTCACCGCCATCACATACAATGCAGTTTTTTTCTTCTGCTGAAAATGAATACTCCACCCCTGCAAAAAGCAGCTTTTCCGGAAGAATTTCGCGAGGAATTGAAACTCCTTTTATGAGAGTTGATTTATGGCGGTTTGCGTCATCGGTTATGCCGATTGCATTGTAATTCAAAACAACTGCATCACCGCAATCAACTGTTTTCTTTTCTTTTTTGAATATCATAGCAAAGCTTCTGATTGAATTGTGACCGATATCAAACCGAAGTTTTCCGTCGGTTACTTCTGCTTTGCCGATAACGGCTTCGTCGCCTCTGATTTCGTATGCTTCGGATATCAATTCTGAAAATTCAACTTCAACTCCGCTTTGGTCAACGCCCGAGCACTCCGCAACACGAAGGATTATTTCATCCGAATGCTGTGCTTTTTTAACGGCAGTAATTCTGACAGCATCGTTATTCAGTTTTACAAAGGAATAATCTTTTCCGAGAGCACCCGGATGCTTTTCGGTGATAAAGGTATGCATCGGCTGACAAAAAGCATCCGCAAGGGCAGTAACGGTTTCGGGATTGCCCGAATGCCCCGCCACAGCAAATGAATAGCGGTTAAGACCCATGTCCATAACGTGCTGTGAGCATTCGTGGCGGTAATTCGCCATCGGCGTGTGAACAACGGTTAACCTTAACGTTGAGCCGTCGGGTTTATCCCAGCCGACTCTTGAATCGCTGAAAACCGAAACGCCGTAATCACCGCTTTCGTCCGTGATATCCGCCCATTTCTGCGCAGGCACTTCGTAAAGCTTTTCTGTGTTTGTTCCTCTTTTGATACTGCCGATGCCGATATCATAATTTGCATTTTCATTTTCAGCGGTAAAAGTGAATTCAGCTTTCAGAAGGGACGCTTCCTCACGCCAATCCGTTTCGTTATAAACGGAAACGTAACTGCTTTCACAGTCAAGCGAAACAATCTGCGTAAATACGGATTTGCCTGCAATTTTTGTTATTTCAAGCGAGCAGACAGCCGCACCGCTATCTTTTATTTTAATTTCGGGATTACCGGCATACATATAAGGCTTTTCGCATATATCCTCATATTTTATTTCCCATGCAGGCCAATCAAAGCTGTGGGTATTATTGAATACTGCGAATCTTATCGGTCTTTTGAGAAGCTCTTTGCCAAGCTTTTTATCAAAAATACTGCAAACGTCACCGTTTTCATCGATCTTCACTGCAAGATTTTTGTTTTCAATGCTTTTTGGGGTTATCTTAAGCTCCGTTGAAAGCAAACTTTTTTCCGACGATTTACGCAAATCATAAACCGCAAGTCCACAGGAAGGAGCATCTGCAATAAACACAATTTCTCTTCTGTTATCACCGATTATCCGTGTCTGCGAGGGTACTTCCTCATTGTTTTTATCAAAAACTCGGAAATAATCCGAATCAGAATTAACGGTAACCCTTACTGCTTCTTTTCTCGTTGTTGAGGTTTGCAAAGGATTTGATACAACAACGGGTATCCCCTCCGCAAACGAGGTGTCAAGCTGCTCCGAAACCGATTTGCAGGCGGCAGTAAATTCCGCCGAAAAAGTGTTCATCGCCTGAACGTAATCGTTGTGGGTTCGCTTATAGCATTTTTCAAAAGAAGTTCCCGTTATATCATCGTGAAACTGATGGGCAATAACTTTTTTCCATGCGCTGTCAATGCCGTATTGAGGGTATTCCGAAAGTCCGTTAATGAATGCGGCGGAGGAAAATCTTTCGGCGGCATCGGCAAGAAGCTCGCACCTTCTGTTCCAGCGCTTTGTTACCGTTCTTG
>JAZNDY010000123.1:0-4790 GCA_045588295.1 Acutalibacteraceae bacterium | reverse complement strand
GTCTTGCCTGCTTCTTCAACGATGCTTTCGTCAACATCCTTGTAAACGAGTCTGTCAACAAGACGACCCTTGAGAAGATGCTCTGAAACGATTTCAGCAACGTCTTTTTCTTCAACTCTGCTGTAGAATGTGCCTTCGGGGTAGATGATAACAACGGGGCCGAGAGCGCAAAGACCGAAGCAACCGGTCTGAACGATTTTAACTTCGTCCTGAAGTCCGTTTTTCTCAAGCTCCTTCTCGAAGGTGGACATAAGTACCTTGCTGCCTGATGAAGTACAGCCGGTACCGCCGCAAATCAAAACATGAGAACGAATCATATTACTTTAACCTCCATTATGAGATAGCGTTGGTGATTGTGTATTCCGAAACGGGAGCGCCGCCCTTGAGATGCTTCTCAATAACTTCTGCAGCCTTTTCGGGGGTCATCTTGATGTAAGTAACCTTTTCTTTGCCTGCTTCAAAGATTTCAACAACGGGCTCAAACTGGCACACGCCGATGCAGCCTGTCTGCGAAACCATAACCTTGTCTGCGAGACCTGCGTTGCTTACGCCTTCAACGAAAGCGTTGAGAACGGGTCTTGCGCCTGCTGCGATGCCGCAGGTAGCCATACCTACAACAACTCTGATTTCGCCGCTGCCTTCGCGAAGAACAACCTTGTCCTTCATTTTTTCTCTGATAGCAGCAAGTTCAGCCAATGATTTCATAATATCTATCCTCTCTATAAAATATTAAACTTATTTAACAGAATCGTAGCCCTCGTTGAGATAGGCTTCAATCCATTTAATAACCTCGTAAGTGTCCAGCGGCACGTCGCCCAGAATCTCACGCAGCTCACGGGTATCCAGCTCAACCGAACCGTTTTCAAGCCTGTGCTCAAAACGCCACTCAATATCAGGCGAGCCCTGAATGAGCGCGGTAACGGTTGAAACAATGTCACCCAGCGGTGTGAAATCAAGGTGGTTTTTATAAAAAACCGCCGTAACGGTTGTTCCGCTGTTTGCAGGGTCAACCTGCTCGCTGACTGATTTAATGCTTACCGTGCCGCCCGTCTGCTCTGCCGCAAGTTTTAAAAGCGGAATGCCCAGACCGACTTTGCGTGTGGTGCGTGTTGTGCAGAAGGGGTTGATAACGTTTGCAACCATCTCTTCGCTCATTCCGCAGCCGTCGTCCTCAATCACAAGGGTGAGGCAGTCACCTGTTTCGGTAAGCTTTATGAGAACGTTCTTTGCTTTTGCTTTAACGGAATTCTGCGCAATATCAAGAACGTTCAGCGATAATTCTTTCATAAGCCTTTCAGCCTTTCAAAAAGTGCTTTGCGTATTTCTGCGTGAGTTTCGCCGCAATCAAGCTCAAACTTATTGAGCCTGCCGCTGATATCCCACAGATAATGGGCATCTGACGAAACAACAAACGGCTTTGAGCCGAGCAAAGCAAACTTTGCTTCATATTCGGGGCGCTTATCACCGTCGTGGTATTCCGCACAGGGGAAAAACGGAAACTCGGGAAAGACGCCGAGCGTTGCAACAATGCCGTTAGCCTCTCTGTCAATGTGAGCGGGGTAGCAGATGCCGCCGCATTGCTCAACAAGCGAGGGAGCTTCGTCAACGGTAATCAAAGTTGCATTTGAAAGCAGATTTTCTTCAATGCCGATAACCTCGTCATTTTCGTTCATTATCATCTGCTCGCCGAAAATATCAACCCTGTTTTTGAAAGGAATGCGCTTTTCGCTCACAAGAGCATCAAAGCTCAAAGCATCCTCAAGCCTTTCAAACAGGCATACAAGGTGAATATCCTCCGCTGTTGTAAGTTCCATACCTGCAACGGGCACGATGCCGTTTGCTTCTGCCGTTTTAAAAAATGCAGGGCAGTTGCGGCAGGTGTTGTGGTCAGTCAGAGCCATAATATCAAGCTTTGCAACCACGCCCATACCTGCAATGTTGTTTGGCGTCATATCGTCATCACCGCAGGGGGATAAGCAGGAGTGAATATGAAGGTCGTAATAAAAATCTTTCATATCAGACTTTCTCAAAAAACGTTTTTGCCGCTTCGTATGCAGGCAAGGCGCAGGAGAGAACGTTAACTCCCTTAGCGTTTGCCGTTTCTGTAACGGCAGAATCAAGCGTGACGCCTTCTGCAAGAATGATGCAGGCAACGTCGGCAAGTGATGCAACGGCAACGATGTTGATGTTGGACATAATTGTTATCCATGCATCGTCTGCCTTGGCTCTGCCCATAACCCAGCTCAGAAGGTCGCCGATATAAACACCGTTGATTTCTCTTTCACCGTCAGGCATTGCAACGGCGGTAAAGCCCTCAAGCAAGGCAAGCTCACTTACTTTCATTGCCGTTATCCTCCTGATGATTTCTGAGATATTTTTTAAACAGCTCTTTATAGGCGATAATGCAATCGTTTCTGTCTGCGTGCCCCAGAACAATATCTTCTGCAAACGCTCTGCAGGAGGGGGCACCGCAGGAGCCGCAGTCAATTCCGGGCAGGGACTTGCGTACCTGCTGAATCTGAGCCATAAGCCTCATTGATTCGCCGATGTTATCGCTCAGTCTGTTAAGAGGCTGATATTTGGGATAATCGGAGAAGAAGCGTTTTTCGGGAATAAAGTGTTCATTCTCGGGCATGGAATTGAGCGATATGGGCATATAGCGCCTTAAGGTGTGGAGTCTGTTTTTGGCTATGTAAGGGTTTTCGATTGTTAAAACGCCGCCCACACAGCCGCCGGGGCAGGCGTTGAGTTCAACAAAATCAATCGGCGGTATGTTGCCGTCCTCAATCTGGTCAAGAACGGAGATAACGTTGTTGATACCGTCGGCGGCAAGAATCTTATCGTTGAGCAGTGCGGAGCCTTCACCGCCGCAGATTGCCCAGCTTAAGCCGATTCTGCCTGCCTGTGTTGAGAGAGTCAGCGGTTTATCTCTGTTCATAACGTTGATGAGCAAAAAGTAAACCTCACTCATTGAAACAACCAGGTCAACCTCGCTTTTGTAACTGCCGAAACCGTTTTTTGCGTAGCTTGCCTTTGCCGGGCAGGGGGATATGAAGCAGATGCCGATATCCTCGCTCTTAAGCTCGGGGTGCGCCCTGAGAGTCATCTCTCTTGCCATTGAAGCCGCAACCTCCATCGGGGGAAGCAGAGGCATCAGGTTATCCTTAAGGAAGGGGAAGCGCAGACCGATGAGCCTTGTTATAACGGGGCAAGCCGTGCTGATAACGGGTTTTTTGATACCCTCTGTCTGAAGATAAATTCTTGTGTAAGCAGAAACTATTTCAGCCGCCTTTGAAACTTCAAAAACATCGTCAAAGCCGATATCAAGAAGCCCCTGAAGCACGTAATCGATATTATCAAGATTATCGAACTGGGCAAACAGGGCAGGGGCAGGGAGGGCGATTTTGTATCTGAACTTATTGATTTCGTCAAAAGAGTTACAGACGCTCTTTTTTGCGTTGTTAACGCAGTTGCGGATACATTCGCCGCAGTCTATGCATCGCTCGGGGTCAATTTCTGCGCAGCCGTTGCGAACTCTGATTGCCTCAGTGGGGCAATGCTTCATGCAGGTTGTGCAGCCCGTGCACTTGCTCGGGTCGAGCGATACGGAGTGGATATAGCTGTTCATAAAAAACTATTCCTTTCAGCCGCAAGGGTCAATAATTGACTTTCATCGTTATTGTTGTTCCCTCACCCACAACCGAATCTATGTGCATATAGTCGGTGTATCTTTTCATATTCGGCAAGCCCATACCTGCGCCGAATCCGAGCGAACGGATATTATCGGGTGCAGTGGAGAAGCCCTCCTGCATGGCTTGCTCAATGTTTGCAATACCGGGGCCGGTATCGCTGAGAATTATTTCGATGCAGCCGTCGTTAACCGTTACTTCAGCCGTGCCGCCGCCCGCGTGGATAACCATATTTATCTCGCCTTCATACATGGCGATGGAAACCCTGCGGATGGTTTCGGGGTCAAAGCCGAGCTGGCGCAGGTTCTTTTTGACCTGAACCGAAGCCTGACCTGCCGAGGTAAAGTTTTCGCCGTCAACATCATAACGGAATGTTAAAGCCTCAGCCATTGGAGCTACCGTTTCCTATTAGTCCGTTGGAATAAAGAATGCCGCAGGCATCATACATTCTCAGCGGAGTAGTCATAACGGCTATGCCGCATTCATCGGCAAGGTCAAGCATATCCTGCGAAGGCTTTTTTGACCTGACGAAAACAATGCAGAGCATATCCATCATTTCAGCAGTTCTGATAACCTGAGCATTGACAAGCCCCGTGAGAAGAACGGCCTGGTCTTTAACGTAAGCCAGAACGTCACTCATCATATCACTGCCGCAGGCTGAATGAACGTCTTTGCCCAGGCTTTCGTTGCCGCAAAGCACTTCGGCACCAAGCAAATCTTTGATTGTGTTAATCGTCATATTAACATCCCTCTTTTATAAGAGTTAATTACTGATATTTTGCGATGATAGCGGGGATTTCGTCGGGAGTAACTCTGCCGTAAACGTCTTCGTTGATTGTGAAAACGGGAGCAAGACCGCAAGCACCGATGCAACGGCAAGCTTCAACGGAGAATTTAAGGTCTGATGTGCATTCGCCGGGAGCAACGCCGAGAACTTCGCAAATCTTATCAAGAATTTCCTGTGAGCCCTTAACGTAGCAAGCGGTACCGAGGCAAACGGAAATGTTATATTTGCCCTTGGGTGAAAGTGAGAACAGGGCATAGAAAGTTGCAACGCCGTAAACTTTTTCAAGCGGAACTTCCATACCGTCTGCAATCATC
>JAZNDY010000122.1:0-2542 GCA_045588295.1 Acutalibacteraceae bacterium | reverse complement strand
CCCTCACGATATCAACAGCGTTACAAAGTTCTCATCTGAGCAGATTGAAAACATCGAAGAAATTTCAAAGATGTTTGAGGACGCCCCCGAAGATACACTTGCAGAAAGTGACGTTAATCTGGAACTCAGTGAAGGTCTTATCCCTGAAGATAAATTCGTTGAAACAGAAGTTGAGCTTGGTGAAAACGGCAAACCCATCCGTGAAGAAACCAAGAAATATGAAGAAATCTTCACTAAAGGCAGCTTCACCTTCAGAGTCAAAGTTGCCACAAATATTGACGGCGTAAAGAACACAGCGCCCATCTCCTGCTATAAAAACGGCGATAATATGCTCTTTGAGTTTGTCGGCCCCGTTCTTGACCCCAGCAAGCCCGTAAGATGCAGCTTCCTTTATAAAGATAAGAGCTGCTACCTTATCATCCCCTCAATGAGATCTTATTATAAGCTTCCCGGCGAAATGGCAGCCGAAATGTTTAACTTTGAAGACTTTGACCAGGCAATCGGTGAAAACACAGGCACCGAAAGCAGCGGCGATTACGTTGCTTCATACACAGTTACACTCAACGGCAAAAAATATGAGTGCGACGTTTATGAGGACAAAGCATCAGGCACAGTCAGCAAAATGTATTATAACGAAAATGGCACCATCGTCAGAACAGAAGTTATTGACGGCGAAGACAGCGTAATCTGGGAAATCCTTGAAATTTCCGAAAAATGTGATGATACTCACTTCTCAATTCCCGACGGACTTATTGACGGTTCCGCCTTCCTTGAAATGTACTCATAATTATGAATAACAAATGTGCTTTAATCACAGGCGCCTCAGGCGGAATCGGCAGAGCAATTGCCCTGCGCCTTGCGGCAGACGGCTTTGATATTGCCGCTTGCTATTTTTCCGACAGCGAGGGTGCCGCAAAACTCGGCGATGAGCTTAAAAAGCTTGGTGTTAAATTCAAACTCTACCAAGCAGACGTTGCCGATTATAAACAAGTTGAAAATATTTTTGCAGACGCCGCCGAATTTTTCGGGGGCGTTTCTGTGCTTGTCAACAACGCAGGTATGGCTCAGCAAAAACTTTTCACTGACATCACAGAAAACGAGTTTGACCGTATCTGCGCCGTCAATTTTAAAAGCGTTTATAATTGCTGCAAATTTGCAGTGCCTTTTATGGTAAACCAAAAAGAGGGCAAAATTATAAACGTTTCATCTATGTGGGGCGTTTGCGGTGCTTCGTGCGAAACGGTCTATTCAGCAACGAAAGCAGCGGTTATCGGTCTGACTAAAGCGCTTGCCAAAGAGCTTGCGCCAAGCAACGTTCAGGTTAACTGCATCGCTCCAGGCGCAATTGAAACAAAAATGAACGCAAACCTCTCACCTGAAGATAAAAAGGCGTTTGCTGACGAAATTCCGATGGGCAGATTCGGCACCCCTGAAGAAATCGCAGGTGCGGTTTCATTCCTCGCAGGCAAAGATTCCGCTTATATCACTGCTCAGGTCATAACCGCAGACGGCGGACTGATATAAAATCCATCATTTAATAGGCATTATGCCTGAAATTGCCCTTATCTTTTTAGTCATTCTTCACTATTGATTTAAAACTTTTATTATGTTAAAATTTAATATACTGTAAATACTCTGTAAATTGGAGGAGAGCATATGGCAAAATGTCCTAAATGCGGTCGCAAACTCACATTATTTGATTGGCGTCCCAACTGTCCCGGTTGCGGCGTAAACCTTGTTTATTACGGTCTTGAAGATAAACTTCTTGATGAGGCTGACGTAGCAGAAGCTGAGCACGCAAAACTTCAGAAAAGAATTGACAGACTTAAAGCTTCGTTTATAGGCTCACCGCTTACAATAATCAGAATTATTCTTTCTATTGTTCCCATCGCAACGCTTCTGATTCCTCTTTGCGAGGTCAGATTTGCAAACATCCCCTTCAAGGGTGAAATCGGTTCAAAGGTTGGCTTGATTGAGCTTATCGACGTTTTCTCAAACCTTGATTTTGACGGTTTGTTTGCTATGCTCGGCAGCAGTTCCGAGCTTCTCAGCAAAACATTTATCGGCTTTGCAGGTGCGCTTATCTGCCTTGCACTTTCACTCGTGTTTGTGCTTGTGAGCCTCCTCTCTCTTATGGCAGCTTGCGGCCGTCTCGGCAACGTGAGAAACATCATTCTCAACACCATACCGATTCTTCTTTCGGTTGCATCCATTTTCTTCTTCTCAAGCTTTGCTTCAAACGCAGCCGTAATGTTTGACGGCATTTTTGTAACAGCAAAAATCGGCGTTGGTATCTATGTTTATATCGGTGCTCTCGCTGCTCTTCTTATTCTTAACATCATCATCGCTATCAAGGGCACTCCCGTTAAATATAAGCAGTGCTACGTTGGCGGTCTTGCTTCAGAAGAATATTTTGAGCTTGTTAAATCCGGCGCTACCAAAGAGGAAATCCGCCAGAAAATGAACGCTGCTCTCGATGCTATTGAAGCAGAAAAAGCTGCACAGGAAGCAGAAAAAGCTGCTGCAAAAAAAGCTGAAGAAG
>JAZNDY010000121.1:0-2372 GCA_045588295.1 Acutalibacteraceae bacterium | reverse complement strand
CATACTCTTTTTGACGATATGCTCGTGGTTCTTTTTGAGAAGGGTTGCAACGCCCGAGCCAACCACGCCATATCCCATTATAGCAACATACATGTAAAGCGCTCCTTTATGCTTTGACTTTAATTTAAATGTATATAGACTAAATTTTATCACATAATTTCAAAATAATAAAGACCTATTTTAAACTTTTATTAAATTTTTGTGTATTTTTGATAACAATAATTGCGTTTTATGTTAAAAAGGTGTAAACTAAACAATAAATGAACACGTTTTTCAGGTGTTCGGGAGGTGGATAAATGAATTTGATTGAAAGCAGGAGAGCAAAGCTTATAAATTTTGCATATTTCGCCGTTATTGCTTCGGTATATTATTTCTTCCTGAAATATGCATTCTGGCTTGTGGCGCCGTTTATTATTGCGTTTGCAGTAGCCCTCATCCTTCAGAAGCCCATAAGGGCAATATCTAAAAAAACAAAAATAAAAAGAAGCATCATCGGCGCAATATCTGTTTTTCTTATTCTTTCCGCAATTGTAACGGCGGTTGTGTTGGTCGGCTACAGACTTGTCGGCGAATTTAAGGGACTCGGTTCATATCTTTGGACAAAGCTTCAGGATATACCCGAGCTTATCAAAACCGCCGAGAACTGGATTATCAGCAGGCTTGCGTTTCTGCCGGATTCCATTGAAAATGCGACTGCAGAAACCATCGGCGGAGTGGTTGATAATCTTCTTCTTTTTGTTGAGCAGGGCAAAACCGCTGAAGGAACAGGCTTTGGAGCCGAAAACTTTGACCTCTCGATGATAACAACTCCGCTCGGAGGGATACTTTCAACAGCAAAGCAAATCCCCGCAATTTTAACAGCAACCCTAATAAGTATTATAGCATGCTTCTTTGTAACTTGTGATTATGAAAGCCTTTCAGAGCTTGTCAAAAATCATCTTACCGAAGAGCACGAGGCGACGGTTATCAAGGTTAAGCGGCTTTTCGGCGATATAATCGGCAAAATGATAAAATCATATGCAACGATTATTTTCGTCACCTTCTGCGAAATAACGATCGGGCTGAATATCCTCAAGCTTATCGGTGTTTATGGCGGAGGATATATTATTGCGATTTCAATATGCACCGCTCTTCTCGATATTCTTCCCGTTTTCGGCACAGGCACCGTGCTGATCCCGTGGGCAATAATAAGCTTCTTTAACGGAAACATTGGCCTCGGCATCGGGCTTGTTGTTATTTACGCTGCCATAACTGTTATCCGACAGATTCTTGAGCCCAGACTTGTTGCCATGAACGTCGGACTTCCGCCCATAGTTACCCTTGCGGGTATGTATCTCGGACTTCAGATTTTCGGCGTAGTCGGTCTTTTTGCGCTGCCGATTACCTTTGTTATGATAAATGTTCTCAACGAAGAGGGGCTTATCCATCTCTGGAGCGTTGACAGACGCAAAAATGCCCAAAATGAACAAGAGAAAACCGAAAAAAAAGCCTGAATATGCCTTTTTTGCAGAAAAAAGTCTGAAAAATTATCGGTTTTTCATAAAAAACAACAAAAAAATCATTGAAATAGGAAAACTTTTGTGATATAATCCTATTTAATATGGCGCTTTAAACTGTCAATATTAGTTTTAATCCCCCAAGGTGTGCACCGCAGGGGAGCAGATAAAAGGAGGAACCCCCATTGAAATCTTACAGCGCAAAAGACATCAGAAACATCGTTCTTGCCGGTCACGGCGGACGAGGCAAAACCACTCTTGCAGAGGCAATGCTTTACATTTCCAATGCAACTGACAGACTCGGCAGAGTTGCAGACGGCAACACCGTTCTTGACTTTGACGCAGAGGAAAAGAGAAGAAAGTGCTCAATAGCATCCGCTATTGCTTCGTTTGAATGGAAAAATACAAAGATTAATATTATAGACACTCCGGGTCTTTTTGACTTTGCAGGCGGCATGAGCGAAGGCATCCGTGCAGCAGGTGCTGTTCTTATCGTTCTTGCTTCAGGCAGCACACTCGACGTCGGTGCTGAAAAAGCATTCAAAGCTGCTACCGACAGAGGCATCAACAAGATGTTCGCAATCACAAAGTGTGATGCTGAAAATGCTCACTTCTATAAGACATTCGATTCACTTCAGGAAGAATACGGCAACAAGATTTGTCCCGTTGTTGTTCCTTATGTTGAAGGCGATAAGGTTATTTCATACGTTGACTTCTCACGTAACGAAGCTTTCTCTTACAAAGACGGCAAACGTTCAGACGCTCCCATGCCCGAGAATGATGAGAGAACAAACAGAATGAAGGAAGCATTCATCGAAGCTGTTGCAAGCGCAGACGAAGAGCTTATGATGAAATTCTTCGACGGCGAGCCTCTTA
>JAZNDY010000120.1:0-1917 GCA_045588295.1 Acutalibacteraceae bacterium | reverse complement strand
AGCCTTTTCGTAAGGGCTATTCCTTATAACTTCTACGCACTTTTCACCATCGTTATGATGATTGTTATTTCAGTTGCAAAGATTGACTACGGCCCGATGAAGCTCCACGAGAAGAACGCTCTTGAAAAGGGCGACCTCTTCACAATGGGTGACAAAACAACTGAAGAAGACGGCGAAATCAACCCCAAGGGCAAGGTTATTGACCTTATTCTTCCCGTTGTTGTGCTCATCATAACCTGCGTTCTCGGTATGATTTATTCAGGCGGTTTCTTTGATGGCGAAAGCTTCATCACCGCATTCTCAAATTCAGATGCTTCTGTCGGTCTTGTTATCGGTGCGGCTCTTGCAATTGTTTTTGCGGTTGTTTATTTCCTTATCAGAAGAGTTATCAGCTTCAAGAGCATTATGCAGTCTTTCCCCGAGGGCTTCAAAGCAATGGTTCCTGCTATCCTTATTCTTACCTGCGCATGGACTCTTAACACAATGACAAGCAGCCTCGGCGCAAAGATCTTTATTTCACAGCTTATCGGCAACAGTGCAAGCGCACTTCAGATGCTTCTGCCGGCCATCATCTTCCTTATTGCTGTTGGTCTTTCATTCGCAACAGGTACTTCATGGGGTACGTTCGGTATCCTTATCCCCATCGTTCTCAACGTGTTCGAAAAGGGCGATCCTCTTATGATTGTTTCAATTTCGGCTTGTATGGCAGGCGCGGTCTGCGGCGACCACTGCTCACCCATTTCCGACACAACAATCATGGCTTCTGCTGGTGCACAGAGCAACCACATCAACCACGTTTCAACTCAGCTTCCCTATGCACTTACAGTTGCAGGCGTTTCGTTTGTAACCTATATTCTTTCAGGTCTGTTGGCAAAATTCGGCCTTGCACTTGTTGCATTGCCCGTTGGCCTGAGCCTTCTTGTAGGTATACTCATAGTTATCAAATTTGCTACAAAGAAAAAAGCATAATTTCTGCATCGGTTGAATTGAGAAGCAGGCACATCTTCGGGTGTGCCTGCTTTTGTTTATACTCTGTTTATAATTTATTTATTATTTTCTATTGTTTTTTTGCCAAAAACCTGTCATAATGATATGGAACATAGGTTCAAATAATAAAACGGGAGATAAAAAGATGAAAAAAATCATTTCTGCCGCAACAGCCATTGTGCTTGCGCTGACGGTTGTGCTTTCACTTGCAGGCTGCAATAAAAAGCCTGAAAACACAGAAACAACAACAGAAAAGGTTGCCGACGTCAGAATCGGTTACGTTGACTGTGAACCTGATGATGAATTGCTTGTCAGATGGCTTTCAGACCAATACAGATATGAGTCGATTATTGCAGACGATTTCGGTCTGGGTGCAGAAGGTGCAAAAAAGTTTTATGAAAGCGCATATTTTGTTTACGGCGTTTCTGTTGAAATTGTAAACAATACAGATGAATCAATCGAAATCACAGGCGTTAAGTCTGACACAAACGGTGACAGCGGAGTTTATATAAGAAGAGACTTCAGCGGCGGTGAAATCGGCGTCGCTCCGCATTCATCAACACCTGCAACTCTTCAGGTTATCTGCACAAACGAAGATGCAAGCGATGGGCAGGTTGTGGAAGCGGTCAAAGCCATGGCTTTTAACGTTTCTTACGCACAGGGAACAAAAGAAAACACCGCAGTTATTATGCTTGAGGACAGTGTTAACGTTAATGGCGCAGAGAAAAAAGATAATGAGGTTATCAGGCTCGGCGGTGACGGCGTTCTTTTCAGCAACGAGCTTTGGGATAAATATAAGACAGACACCGAGGCAAACAGAGCAGCTCTTAAAACAGGTTTCGGCGTGAGCGATGAGTTTTTGAACGAGTTTTATAAGAAGTCAGAAGATTATAACTTTTTCAATTATCCCATCCGCATTCAGAATATGAC
>JAZNDY010000119.1:0-7702 GCA_045588295.1 Acutalibacteraceae bacterium | reverse complement strand
TGAACGCCGATGAAATATTAGGTTTGGAAGAAAATAATTCAGACATATAAGGAGGAACTCAAAATGAAAGACCCCAAGGAAATTCTCGCTTTGATGACAATTGAAGAAAAGGCAGCCATCTGCGACGGCGAAAACTTCTGGAACCTCAAGGCAATGGAAAAGTACGGCATTCCCTCAATTATGGTTTGCGACGGCCCTCACGGACTGCGCAAAAAGGACTACAGCAAAAAGGGTGACAGCCTGAGCAACAGCGTGCCTGCCATCAGCTATCCCACAGCTGCCACAACCGCTTGCTCCTGGGACCCCGACCTTCTTTATGAAATGGGTGTTGCTCTTGGCAAAAAATGCCTCAAAGAACAGGTTGGCGTGCTTCTTGGCCCCGGCATCAATATGAAGCGTTCACCCCTTTGCGGCAGAAACTTTGAGTATTTCTCCGAAGACCCCGTGCTTGCCGGTGAGCTTGCCGCAAGCTTCATCAACGGTGTTCAGTCAATGGGCGTCGGCACATCTCTCAAGCATTTTTGCGCAAACAACCAGGAAACACGCAGAATGACCTGCGATTCCGTTGTTGACGAAAGAACTCTGCGCGAAATCTATCTCACCGCTTTTGAAATTGCCGTCAAAAAAGCTCAGCCCTGGACGGTTATGAACTCCTATAACAAAATCAACGGTGCTCACGGCTCCGAAAACAAGCACACCCAGATTGATATTCTCCGCAAAGAGTGGGGCTTCAACGGCGTTGTAGTCAGCGACTGGGGCGCAGTTAACGACAGAGTGCTCGGCTTCAAAAACGGTAACGACCTTGAAATGCCCTCATCATCAGGCTCAGGCACAAAGAAGATTGTTGAAGCAGTCAAGAACGGCCAGCTTGACGAAGCCGTTCTTAACGAAAGAGCTCTCAATATGCTCAACCTTATCAAAAAAGCAGTTGACGGCTCAAAAGAAAATTATGAATATAACGATGCTGATGACCAGCCTCTTGCAAGAAAGATT
This sequence comes from Acutalibacteraceae bacterium, assembly GCA_045588295.1. Classification (GTDB taxonomy): domain Bacteria; phylum Bacillota; class Clostridia; order Oscillospirales; family Acutalibacteraceae; genus CAG-177. The sequence goes on along the minus strand of JAZNDY010000119.1, from coordinate 6,709 downwards.
GCCGCACAGTCAATGGTTCTTCTTAAGAACGACGGCATTCTTCCTCTTAAGAAAGGCACAAAGGTTGCCGTTATCGGCGAGCTTGCAAGACAGCCCAGATATCAGGGTGCAGGTTCATCACACATCAACCCCACCAAGCTTGATAATGCACTTGACGAGATGCTTGCATCGGGCTTCAAGATTCAGTTTGCTCAGGGCTATGAGCTCCAGGCAAAGAAAGCAAAGAAAAATGCAGCTCACCTTGCAGAAGCCGTTGAGCTTGCAAAAAACAGCGAAAGAGTTGTTCTCTTCATCGGTCTTACTGATGAATATGAAGCAGAAGGCTTTGACAGAAGCATAATGTCTCTGCCCGAAGCACACGATAAGCTTGTTGAAGAAATCACCAAGGTTAACAAAAACGTTATTGTTGTTCTTGCAGGCGGTTCACCCGTTGAAATGCCCTGGAACGATAAGGTAAGCGCAGTTCTTCACTCCTACCTTGGCGGTCAGGCAGGTGCAGGCGCAGTTGCAGATATCCTCTGCGGTGACGTTAACCCCAGCGGTAAGCTTTCCGAAACATACCCCATCGTTTATGACGATACACCTGCAAAGAACAACTTCCCCGGCAACCCTGCTTCCGTTGAATACAGAGAAAGCGTTTATATCGGCTACAGATATTACGATAAGGTAAACAAAAACGTCCGTTACCCCTTCGGCTACGGTCTTTCATACACAACCTTCAAATACAGCGATATCAAGCTTGACAAAACTTCTATGGATGAAAACGACGTTCTCACCGTTACGTTCAGAATCCAGAACACAGGCAAGGTTGCAGGCTATGAAACAGCTCAGCTTTACGTTGCAGACAAAGAAAGCACCATTTACAGACCCATCAAGGAGCTCAAAGGCTTCAAGAAAGTATGGCTTGAACCCGGCGAATGCAAAGAAATCGGCATTCAGCTTTCCAAGAGAGCCTTTGCTTTCTATAACGTAAACATCAACGACTGGTGCGTTGAAAGCGGCGATTTTGATATCCTTGTCGGTTCATCAAGCGCAGATATCAAGCTCAAAGCAACAGTTAACGTTTCAGCAGCAGCAGTTGAGATTCCCGATTATTCAAAGGTTGCTCCCGTTTATTACACAGGTGACGTTCAGAACGTTCCTGCAGAGCAGTTTGTTGCCGTTCTCGGCAGAGAGCTGCCCCCCGGCGATTATGACCCCAACAGAAAGCTCGGCATTGTTGATACGTTTGAAAGCTGCAGCCACACAAAGAACGGCAAAAAGATGTATAATCTTCTCAAAAAGCTCGTTCCTGCAGGCTTTGCTCAGGCAATTGCTCTGCAGACGCCTTTCCGCGATTTCATCAGCATGAGCGGCGGCGTATTCAGTGAAAGCATGGCTGAAGGTCTTGTAAGACTCCTCAGCGGCGAAAAAGGCGGCCTCCGTATGATTCTTAAGGGTATTCCCAAAGCTATTGCAGGCATCGGACCTCTTATGAAGAACATCTGATGACAGGAGAGAAGAAAAAATGATCAACAAGAAAAATTTTCTCAAAATAATAAGCTTTGCGCTTGTGCTTGCGCTGATTGTTGCCTGCATTCCGCTGAGCGTAAGCGCTGAAGAATCCGCCATAAGATTCGGCGTTATTTCAGATATCCATTATTTTGCCGACTCTCTCAAGTGTGAGGGTGAAGTCTATGAAGAGTGGCTTTATAACAAGCACAAAATGTATGATGACACCGATGCACTTCTTGACAATGCCTTTGACGGCGTTCTCCGCAACGCCGTTGAGGACGGCGCAACCTGTGTTCTTATTCCCGGCGACCTCACCAAAGACGGCGAAAAGAAGAGCCACGAAGCTCTTGCTGAAAGATTTGCAGAGTTCGAAGCAGAAACAGGCATTCAGGTTTTTGTTGTTCCCGGCAACCACGATATCAATAACAGCAACGCCATAACTTTCGAAAACGGCTATAAAGAGCCTGCTCAGATTACAACTCCCGAAGAATTCCGTGAAATTTACGCAGACTTCGGCTATGCCGATGCTGACAGCGTTTTTGTTCCCGAAAGCGGTAACAAGGGCGGTATGCTCTCTTATTCAGAAGTTATCGGCGGTTATAAGCTCATTGCCATTGACTCGTGTATTTACAGCAACGATAACGGCGCAGAAAACAACGAGCATGAAACCGCAGGCCGAATCGGCGACGATTTGCTTGAGTGGGTTGTTGCAGAGTGTGAAGATGCAGAAGAAAGAGGCTTGACCGTTATCGGTATGCAGCATCACAACATCGTTCCTCATTCAGAAATCGAAGAAGCAACCTTCTACCCGTTCGTTGTTGTAGATTGGCTTCAGGTTGCAGAAGCTTATGCCGATGCAGGTATGCATTATATGTTTACCGGTCACCTTCACGTCAACGATACTGCATCTCATGTTTCCGATGACGGTGAGATTATCTATGACATTCTTACCCCCTCCCTTTCAAGCTACCCCAACAACTACAAAATCGTTGATTTTGTTTCTGACGGAACAAACGTTGACTGCAATCTGAGAACACTCGACATTGACGAATATCAGAACGTTATTGCTCCTGACGGCACACCCTATGAAAAGCCCTTCAAGCTCACATATTCATTTGAGCGTTCATACGGCACAGGCGGTGTCAAAGATTTGCTTGAGGGCATAATTCACCCGTTCATCACAGATCTCTTTGCAGAAATTTCTGCTGAAGGCGGTCTTGTGAATTACCTTGCCGCAAGCGGTCTTGACCTTGAGCAGATTATTATTGATGCTCTGGGCACAAACGGCCTTGCAGTCGGCAACGTTGATATCCTCACCGTCAGAACAAATCTGATGGGTCTTATCAACGATATCGGTTCACAGGTTGATGAAGTTTATATCAATCAGCCCGAGCTTACACTTCAGAAAGTTGACGCTATCCTCGATAAGCTCCTTGAATTTGAGCTGTCAGATCAGCCCGCAACCTATCTCAACGAAACTCTCGGCTATGAGGTTGAAGGCGGCTGCACAATAAGCGAGCTCGCAACAACCGTTCTGCTCGTTTACTTTGCAGGCGAAGAAGATATTTCAAAATATCCTTACGTTGCAGATATCCTTGAGGACTTTGACAGCGGTGTTCTTACAGAAAAGCTCTTCAATCTTCTTCTTGAAGTTGTTGTTGACGACCTTGTAAAGAACGAAATTCTTGCAAACATTGAGCTTAACCCCGGCTCGCTCTTCCCGCCCCAAACCGCTCTTGCGGTTCTCGGCATTATTCTTCAGGGTGCAACCGAGCTTCTTCTCGGCGGAGACACCAGCCTGCTCAACATTGTTGACTCCGTGCTCGGTCTTCCCGTTGTTCCCGAAGAATATTCTTCTCTGGACAGCATTATTGACAATCTTGCAGGCAAATACCTCACATTCAGCCAGTTTGAATCCTGGGGTTACACCATATCCTGGATGATCGGCTCGTTTGTTAAGGAAGCAACTCCCTCAGACACAGACAGCAACGCTTCTCTGCCCTATAACGGCCCCGTTGAGGTTGAAGCAACAAAAGATAACTGCCGTCTGCCCTCACAAATCAATATCACCCTCGGCGATGACTCCTCAACACAGGCAACCATCACCTGGCTCTCAAAATACAGCCTGACAGCATCTGATATTGAACTTGTTCCTTACAGCGCAACCCCGTCTTTCACAGGTAATCCCACGGTTGATTCGCGAATCAACGCTTCAAGCAAAACCGTTATCAGAAGCTATCCCGGTGCCGATATCGGTCTGCTTATGCCTATACTCCCCTATGATTCCGAATATACCTACCACACCGTTAAGCTCACAGGTCTTGAGCCCGGCGCAAAATACAGCTTCCGCATCGGCGATGCAGAAAAAGGCTGGTGGAGCGATGCCGGCGTTATTCAGACTGCAGGCGGCGCAGACGAAGCGTTCAGCTTTATTTACGTAACCGACCCGCAGGCACAGCGCCCCGAGCACTACGGCAGATATGCAGAAACAATTGAAACTGCACACGCACTTTATCCTGATGCAAGGTTTGTTGTTTCGGCAGGCGACCAGGTTGATATGGGCGGCAACAACAAGCACTGGAACTATTTCCTTAACTCAACAGACGAGTTCCTTAAGCTTCCCTTTATGCCCACAACAGGTAACCACGAAAAAGACGGTGCAGTGCTTACAGGTATCTTTGTGCTGCCCAACGTTCCTGAGCAGGATCTTGAATCAGGCGTGTTCTATTCTTACGAATATAACGGCGTTCATTTCACCGTTCTTAACACAAACGACGATGAGGACGATAAGCTCAGCGATGCACAGATTGACTGGCTCACAAACGATATAAAGAACAGCAACGCAAAATTCAACGTTGTTGTGCTCCACAAGGCACCCTATTCAAACGGCTCGCACGTTAACGACGGCGACGTTGAAGGCTTCAGAAAACAGCTCAGCGCTCTTCTGCCCTATCTCGGTGTTGACCTTGTTCTTCAGGGTCACGACCACGTTTACCTGCGCACAGACGTTCTTAACGCAAACGCAGTTGTGCCCACAAAGACCGAAACCGTTACCTATAACGGCCAGGAATACGAGATGAAAATTAACCCCAAGGGAACAATCTATTCAATCTGCGGCACTTCAGGCGTTAAGGTTTATGACACCGTTGACGTTACGGCAACAGACGGTTCCTTCCCCAGAGCAGAAGCAATTGTTGAGAGCGAATATTCAATGTTCAGCGCAATCACCGTTGACGGCAACAGGCTCTATTACAACGCCTATCAGGTTGTTGACGGCGAGGCTGTCTGCGTTGATACCTTTGCAATTGAAAGCACAAACACCACCGCACCGTCAGATAAATACGGTTCAAGCGATATGCTCATCTCACTTCTCTCAAACTTCAATATCAAGCTTCTCTGGAAGCCTCTTAATTTCCTGCTTAACATTATGAGCAAAATAATGGGCTTCTTCGGGGCTTTCTAATTAAGAATCACGAGGAATTTTCGACTATGTTTCAGCAGTTGATAGAATATTTTGAAAGCCGCAAGGTGCTTGTTCTCGGCTTCGGCAGAGAAGGCAGGTCAACTTATGACATTATCCGCCATAACCTGCCTGATAAGCACATAGGCATTGCCGATATGCGTGAGGTCACGGTGCACGATGATAACGTGACCCTGCATTGCGGCGCAAATTACCTTGATGCAATCAAAGAATATGACACAATCATCAAAACCCCGGGTATGTCGTTTAAAGACGTTGTTGTGCCCGAGGGTGTTGAGGTTACTTGCCAGACCGACCTGTTTCTGCGTTTTTCAGACTGCGTCTGCGTGGGCGTAACAGGCACAAAGGGCAAAACCACCACATCAACACTTATTCACGGCATGGTGAAGCAATCAGGCAAAAAGGTCTGCCTTATCGGCAACATCGGCGTGCCTGTGCTTGACAGCCTTGAAAGCGAAGAAGTTGACGTGGCTGTTATTGAAATGTCATCGCATCAGCTTGAATTCACAACCGCTTCACCCCACGTTGCGGTTATGACAAACATTTATCCCGAGCATCTTGACCACTATAACGGCTTCGGCGGTTACGTTGCCGCAAAGCTGAATATCATCCGCCACCAGACGGGCGGCGACTATTTCATCTGCAACGCAGAGCAGGACTTTGACCGTTATTTTGATTTTTCAAAGGCTAACCCCTCGGTTATCAAAGTCGGTCTTAACGGCAGCAAGGGCGATGAAGCAATCATTGCCGCCGCAGCCGCAAACGAACGCCTCAAGGGCGGCCACAACAGGCAAAACGTCTGTGTTGCCGCAACAGCGGCTCGTTGCCTGGGCATAAGCGATGAAGATATTCTGAAAGCGGTTGAGGGCTTCAAGGGCATTGAAAACAGAATGGAGCCTGTAGGCGAATACAGCGGCATCAAGTTTTATAACGATTCAATCGCCACCATTCCCCACGCCGTTGAGTGCGCCATTGAAGCTATCGGTGACGTTGACACGCTGATTTTCGGCGGTATGGACAGAGGCATTGACTATTCAGGCTTCAAACGTTACCTGCAGAAATGCCGTGTGCGTAACCTTATCGGTACGCCCGACACAGGCACGGATATCTGCCGCGCACTGCTTGAAGCAGGCTGCCCCAAAAATATTGTTATTGCCCAGGACCTTGAAGAAGCGGTTGATGCCGCATTCAGATACACCGAAAAGGGCAAAAGCTGCCTGATGTCGCCTGCGGCATCAAGCTACAACGTCTATAAAGACTTTGAGGATAAAGGCAACCATTATAAACAGCTAATAAAATCGCACGGATAAAGCAAAAAGCCGTGTGCTGCAAGCTTGCGGCACACGGTATTTTTTTGTTGACAACACCATATAAAAGGAATATAATCACAGTTGAACAAGGGCCCGTAGCTCAGTTGGGAGAGCGTTCGGTTCGCATCCGAAAGGTCATGGGTTCGAATCCCACCGGGTCCACCAAGAAAAGCCATTACGGCATCGGCCGTGATGGCTTTTTTATTTGAGGTGGGATTCGAAAGGGCGATAAGAAAACAGTCCGGCGGACTGTTTTCAGCCCGTCGAGCCGCTAAGCGATAAAGATTCTGCAGCGATTCCCGAAAGTCGAACACCACGGTAAAGCAACCCTGCATTTACCCACCGGGTCCACCAAGAAAAGTCATTACGGCATCGGCCGTGATGGCTTTTTTATTTGAGGTGGGATTCGAAAGGGCGATAAACC
>JAZNDY010000118.1:0-3358 GCA_045588295.1 Acutalibacteraceae bacterium | reverse complement strand
CCAAAGTCCGTTGACACAAACAAGCGAAATACCTGACGCAAAAGCGAGCAACATTATCGGCACAATAAATTCAGCCGAAAGCGGGTCATAAGCACTGCGGCCGATAAACGTGTATGAAATGATTTTAGGCATATAGCCGATAACGGACAGAAGCAAAAACTGACCCCACCCGAAATCAAGCGAACCGTATACGCCCGAGATAGTGTTGACGGGCACCGTTGGCAAAAGGCGCAATATAATCAGCAAAGCAGGGTTGCCTTTTCCGTTTTGCTCAATCATACGCCGCAGTCTTTCGTTTTTCCTTATCAGCCCCCACGCTTTGCCTGCGCCGAAGCGTTTGCCTGCATAATAGCGTATTGAAAGCAAAACACACAAACCTGCAACGTTAACGGGAACCGACACATACATCGGCAACACGGCGCCCGTTAAAAAGCACAGTGTAGGCGTAGGATAAATGGGGATAAAGCTTTTGACGGCAAAAAGAGCAATTATCACAACAATAAACACCCATTTGTTTTCAAGGCGCGATATCTGCAGCTCAAGCTCTGCAAGCTCGCGGCGAATCACGTCATACCAAAGCCAGAGATGCTCAAAGCGAAGCAGAAACAGCAAAACCGCCGCCGCAACACCAATTGCGATTAAAACCAAGCCAATAAGCAGCAAGCTCTTTTGAGTTTTTTGTTTCTTTTTCAACTTTTCACCTCAATTCGCACTTGCACTTATACATAATATATTTTATAATATAAATATTCACGGGTCAACCATAATTTGAAATATATTCAATATTTTATGCTGTTCCGACTGTAAAATTTATTTTGGAGGACAATACTGATATGAAAATAACCGTTCTTGACGGCTTTGCCGAAAACCCCGGTGACCTTTCCTGGGAATGGCTTGCCGAATACGGCGAATATACGGTTTATGACCGCACCCCTGCTGAGCTTATTGCAAAAAGAGCGGAGGGATGTGACGTTGTTATCACAAACAAAACTCCCCTGCGCAGAGATTTGCTCAAAACCTTAACCAACCTTAAATACGTTGGTCTGCTCAGCACGGGTTATAACATTGTTGACTGGGATTATTGCAAGGAAGCAGGCATACCCGTTTGCAACATCCCGTCTTACAGCACAGCCGCTGTTGCACAGCTTACGTTTGCTCTCATTCTTGAGCACACAAACGCAGTTGCAATCCACAGCAAATCGGTTCACTCAGGCGAATGGACAGCCTGTAAAGACTTCTGCTATTGGAAAACTCCGCTTACGGAGCTGCAGAACAAAACGCTTGGCATAATCGGCTTCGGCAGCATCGGCAAAGCGGTTGCAAAGATTGCGCTTGCTTTCGGCATGAGGGTTGTTGCCTCGACCAACCACCCTGCTCCTTTTGACGGCGTTGAGTTTGCGGATTATGACACCCTGCTCAATCAGAGCGATTACGTTTCGCTCCATTGCCCTCTCACAGAAAAAACCGAGGGTATGGTTGATGCCGCATTCCTTGCAAAAATGAAACCCTCCGCAATGCTTATCAACACATCCAGAGGGCAGGTTATAAACGAAGCAGACCTTGCAGCAGCACTCAGAAACGGCACAATCGCTGCCGCAGGGCTTGACGTGCTTTCAACAGAGCCGCCAAAAGCGGATAACCCTCTCATCGGTCTTGATAACTGCTTCATCACGCCGCACATTGCGTGGGCAGGCTACGAAACAAGAGTAAGGCTTATGGAAATCTGCAAAGAAAATTTAAAGGCATTCTCGCTGGGCAAACCGCAGAATATTGTTTATTAAAAAGAATCCGACCTCTTTCAACTGAGAGAGGTCGTTTTTTTCAGTTTGCGTAATAATTTATGAATCTGCCGATTGCATCAAAAATATAACCGAATGAATCTCTGACGCCTGAATGTGAAAAGAAACCCAGAAGATTGCCCAAAGAACCTCTGCCTGTAAAAACGTCTGCAACTGTTTCACCGAACCAATAAGCAATTCTTCCCATATGAAGTTCTATATAGCTGCTGAGCTGAGCAAAGTTATCAATGAATCCTGCCTTTTTGAACTCACATTTTTCGGCAATAAGGTTCTGGTTTGCAATTCTGAATGTGAACGTGAATTCACCGTTAAATTCATTAACAACAAGCCACATATCATAAAATCTTCCGTTGGGAAGCAGGATGTAATCATAAACATCATGCTCTTCAATAACCTGTGTTGTTCCGTTATGATAAGTGATTGTTATTTTCTCATTATCAAATTTTTCATTTGCAAAGCCTGAAACCCATTCTCCGTTATAATACTCCTCAACGTAAAGGTAATCTTCAATGTTTTCAATTTCAACCTTTGCAATATAATCTGTTACAAGCTTCACGTCTATTGTTGCATCTTCGCCGTAATTATGATATCTGACTGTTGCAGCATATTCGCCTTTATAAATATCTTCATCAGCTTCAACGGTAAAATCGCCGCGTTCAAGGGTGAACACTTCGCCGTTTTCAAAAGTTACTTCTGCATCAAGCACCATTTTAACCGTGTCCGCCTTGTCTGTAAGCTCAAAATCAGCTGAATAAATAAGCTCGTCAAAAGCTCCGTCTTTAAATGCAATGTCACTGATTTCAACGTCATAATACTCAACACCGATTTCAGCGCCTGTCACTCCGTATTCAACGCAAAAGCCTGCATATGTTTCAGCGTTTGTGATATAAGCAAGAGCCTTACCCGGTTGAGTTGAATAAAGAACGTCTGCCCAACCTGTGGGATGACCGTTTCTGCTTGACGATGAAATTGCAATTTCGCTCACCTTTTCCGCATCGTAAGTAAAAAGATAAAAGCCTTCTTTTTCAACGTTGAGTTTGCAACAGTTTGCTCTTTCATATGCTTCATAATAAGCTGTGCCTTCGGTCATTTCACCTGTGTAAGCATAAGGGTCCTGATAAGTGCCTATTTCATCTTCCCAGCCGACGATTTCGCCGTGTTGAAAAGCAAAGGCAGGAATACTGCATAATGCAACTGTGAGTGCAAGAAATGCTGCGATAAGTGTTTTTACTGTTTTTTTCATATTTTTCGCCTCCAAATTTTTTGGGATTTTTTCCCTTTCACCTATATGACGAAGCGAAAACGGATTTGGTCTGTCAAAAATTAAAAGTTTTCAAAAAATTTTTGCAAAAAACGGCGGAGACAATCCTCCGCCGTAAAAATTTATATAAGAACTTTTGAAAGAAACTCTTTGAGTCTGGGGTTTTTGGGGTTTGAAAAGAAATCAACGGGGTTGTTTTCTTCCATAATAACGCCTTCGTCAATGAAGATTACTCTTGAAGCAACTTCTTTGGCAAAGCCCATTTCGTGGGTAACAACAACCATCGTCATACCGCTCC
>JAZNDY010000117.1:0-5028 GCA_045588295.1 Acutalibacteraceae bacterium | reverse complement strand
CGCAAAAGTGATATTATATTCGCCTTTTAACTGCCCGTAGGGCAATATCACTCAGCGTTAGCCGAATATCACTGCGAAGCAATATCACTCGCCGCAGGCGAATATAACTAAAAAACTCCTTGAGAAATCTCAAGGAGTTTTTCTGGAGGTGCCACCCGGATTTGAACCGGGGATCAAGGTTTTGCAGACCTATGCCTTACCACTTGGCTATGGCACCGTGTTATTAACTTATGCCGTGAGTCTGGCTTTTATGCCAAAAAAAATGGAGCGGATGACGAGGCTCGAACTCGCTACCTCCACCTTGGCAAGGTGGCGCTCTACCAGATGAGCTACATCCGCACCTGTTGGTGCCTCCGGCCGGAATCGAACCAGCGACACGTGGATTTTCAGTCCACTGCTCTACCAACTGAGCTACAGAGGCATAGAAATGACCTGTAACTTTCATTACAGGTCACTCAATGGCGACCCGGAACGGGCTCGAACCGTCGACCTCTAGCGTGACAGGCTAGCGTTCTAACCAGCTGAACTACCGGGCCAAATGGTGGGAACAACAGGGCTCGAACCTGTGACCCTCTGCTTGTAAGGCAGATGCTCTCCCAGCTGAGCTATGCTCCCACGTTGGCGTTGCTCTCGTCAAGCAACGTACTGTATAATACACTACTTTTTCGGATTTGTCAACCCTTTTTTTAAAAAAATTTCAAAAATTTTTTAGTTTTTTTATTTTGCTTTTTCAGCATTATAATTATGCTTTTTGAGAACAAGAGTCAGCCTGCCAAACGCACCGTCTGACAGGCTGAAAAGCATTGATTATTCTGCCATTTTAAGGATTTCTGCAGGGGTGAATCTGTATTTCTTATCGCAGAAGTGGCAGCTGACTTCCGTTATGGGGTCGCCTGCCATTTCTTTGAGTTCATCTTTGCCGAGAGTAAGCAGAGCCTTTGCAACCCTGTCTTTTGAGCAGTTGCATTTATATTCAGGCGATGACGCATCAAGAAAATCAAGCTCAAATTTATTAAGAACACTGCGGCAAATCTGCTCAGGGGTCATACCCTGTGTAAGCATCTGTGTGACCGAAGGAATATCTTTGATGCATTCTTCAACCAAATCAACGGTGTCATCCATTGCGGTGGGCAGAAGCTGAATTATAAAGCCGCCCGCCGCCTTGATTGTGAGATCGGGGTTAACAAGAACACCCAGAGCGCAGACCGTGGGAGTTTGCTCGCTGGTTGCAAAATAGCTTGTTATATCCTCTGCAATTTCACCCGTAACTATCGGAATCTGGCCGATATAGGGCTCTTTCATACCAAGGTCTTTCATAACAGTGAGCGTGCCGTTTGTGCCGACTGCGCCCGCAACGTCAAGCTTACCTTTATTATTAAGCGGAATTTCAACAACGGGGTTTGCAACGTAGCCTCTGACGTTGCCGAAGCTGTCTGCAACGGCAATAACCGAGCCGGCAGGGCCGTCACCGTTGATTCGCAGAGTTACGCTGTTATCTTTGCCTTTAAGGACAGCACCCATCATTGAAGCTGCCGTGAGCAGTCTGCCCAGAGCTGCCGAGGTTACGGCAGAAGTTCTGTGAATCTGCTCCATTCTGTTTATAATATCGGTTGAATCAACCGCCATAACGGTCAACGTGCCGTCAACCGCAATCATTCTTACAAGTTCGCTCATAAAATCACTTCTTCTTTGCTAAAAATACCGCACGCTCCGTTTCAGGGTGTGCTTTTTCCTGTGTCAAATCGTCAAATATGCCGATAACCTCAAAGCCTGCTTCTTCAAGCCAAGCTGAAATTTCGGCAAGGTCATATGCCTGCTCCGTGAAGCTTTCGCCCGAGCGGTAATATGCGCCGTCATCCTCCTCAAAGAAATCAAGCGAAATATCAACGCTTCCGTCATTATCATTATAGCTGTTTTGCCAAACGCAATAAAGCTCGTCAAGGTCATAAACAAAGGCGTTATCGCCAAGGATATGCTTATGCTTATATAACGTGTTAACGTCAAAAGCAAAAGCTCCGCCGGGATTCATAAACAGCGAAACCATTCTGAAAGTGCGCTTCACCTGCTCTGCATCATCAAGGTGGTTAATGCTGTCCAGCACACAAACGGCGCAGTCAACCGTGCCGTAAAGGTCAAGGGCATCCATACTCTGGTTAAGAAGCAGAATCTGCTCACCGCTTTCAAAAGCCTTTTGCCTTGCCGCGTTGAGCATACCTATGCTTGAATCAACGCCTATAACGTCAAAGCCCCTTTTAGCCATTTCAACGCTGATGCTGCCGGTGCCGCAGGCAAGGTCCAGCAGAATGCCGCCCTTTATGCCGCACAAGGAAAGAAGCCTGCAAAAATAATCTGCACGCTTCTGATATTCAACGTTATCTGTCAGCAAATCATAGTAACGGGAGAAATTATCATAAGACATTATTCTTCCATCCTCTTGAAGATTTCTTCATAGCCGTTGCAGCCGTACTGCAGTGAGCGGTTAACGCGGCTTATGGTTGCCGTGCTTGCGCCTGTTTCGTTAACGATATCGCTGTAAACCTTTTTATCACGCAGCATTTTGGCAACAACGATTCTTTGAGAAATGGATTTGATCTCTGTTACGGTGCAAAGGTCCTCAAAAAAGTCATAGCACTCGTCCATTGTCTGCAGGTTAAGAATTGCCTGAAAAAGAAAATCAACGTTCTTATCTTTAATTTTATTGCTCATTTACGGACCGCCTTTCTTTTATTACGCTTTTACACTTTAATATTTTAACACGTGAAACGCAAAATGTAAAGACCAAAAGCAGAAATTTTTATAAAACAAAAATAATGTTGCCGTTTTCGGAAAAAGTATGTTTCATTTTAATTTTGCACTTGCACACACACAATAAAATGTATATAATAAAATAAGCTTAATCTGAGCGGAGGTTTATTATGACAGACTCATATATCAAAGCGTTAATCAACTACGCAGTTAAAAACAATCTGATTGAAGAAAGCGACAGATATTATTGCACAAACGCCGTTCTTTCAATGCTTAAGAAAGACGCATATGATGACAGCTGCGAAGCCGCAGAGGGCGAAATCAACGAGATTCTTGACAAGCTCTGCGACGTTGCCGCAGAAAAAGAAATCATTGTTGATTCCATTACATACAGAGACCTTTTTGACACGGCAATTATGGGCGTACTGACCCCCAGACCCTCACAGGTTATCGAAAAATTCAACACACTTTATGCCGAATCTCCCGAAAAGGCAACAGATTATTATTATAAGCTCAGCGGTGACACCAATTACATCCGCCGTGACAGAATCGCCAAAATCCTCAAATGGCAGCAGACGGGCGAATACGGCACAATTGACATCACCGTTAATCTTTCAAAGCCTGAAAAAGACCCCAAGGCGATTGCCGCGGCAAAGAATGCTCCGCAGTCAGGTTACCCCAAATGTATGCTCTGCAGAGAAAACGAGGGTTATGCCGGCAGAGTTGATTTCCCTGCAAGGCAGAATCACAGAATTATCCCTATCACGATTGATAATTCGCCCTGGTTTATTCAGTATTCACCTTACGTTTATTATAACGAGCACTGCATTGTTTTCAACAGCAAGCATCTGCCGATGACCATTGACAAATCAGCTTTTGCAAAGCTGCTTGAATTCACGGCACGTTTCCCCCATTACTTCATCGGCTCAAACGCTGACCTGCCCATCGTTGGCGGTTCAATCCTCAGCCACGAGCATTTTCAGGGCGGCAGATTTGAGTTTGCAATGGAGCGCGCGCCGATTGAAACCAAAATCAGCTTCAAAGGCTTTGAGGATATCGAAGCAGGCATCGTAAAATGGCCTATGTCAACAATCCGCCTGCTTTCAGACAGCCGCGAAAGACTTGTTGACCTTGCAGACAGAATCCTCACCAAATGGAGATCATACAGCGACGAGGATGCATTTATTTTTGCTGAAACAGAAGGCACACCCCACAACACAATAACACCCATTGCCAGACGCAGGGGCGAAAAGTTTGAGCTTGACCTTGTTCTGCGCAACAACATCACAACAGACGAGCATCCCATGGGCGTTTATCATCCCCACGCAGAGCTTCACCACATTAAAAAAGAAAACATCGGTCTGATTGAGGTTATGGGTCTTGCGGTGCTTCCGCCCAGGCTCAAGCCCGAGCTTGAAGCACTTGCAGACGCAATTGTTAACGGCAAGGATTTGCGTGCAGACGAGCTGACAGCAAGCCACGCAGACTGGGCAGAGGAATTCATCAAAGAATATGACGAAATCAACGCAGAAAACGCAATGAGCATCATCGAAGCCGAGGTTGGCAAGGTGTTTGCAAAGGTGCTTGAGCACGCAGGCGTTTATAAGCGCAACGAAGAGGGCAAGGCGGCATTCCTCCGCTTTGTTGAGTCGGTATAAAAAATCAACGGCATCCAAAGGTAACAAATCCCGAGGGTGCCGTTTTTGTTTATTCAATTTCGTTCGCAATCCCTGATCCTGCTAACAACACGCTTTTCCAAAGGAGCCTTAGAGTAAGTCGGATTTTAACAGATAGTTGACGTTAACAACGTAGGGCGGGATGCCCTCATCCCGCCGTTGCGTGCCGCCGTGTGCGCAAAATATAATCTGATTTTTCAAATCAGCGGCGGCTTGAGGGCAAGCCGCCCTACCCTGTTGCCGTCAGTCAATTAACAGCACAACGCAAAAATCACAGGGCTCACTTGGGGTTAACCCTTGCAAGCCCTGCTTTTTTACTGTTCAATTTCTTCCTCAATCAGCTTCATCAGTGCACCGGGTTTGATGTTCAGAACACAAATGTGTTATTGTTCAAACGTAACTGATTACGTATATTTATTTACTTTATAACTAAATTGTGCTATTATGTAAATATAATATAATGTTTTTTAAAAAAACTTAAGAAAAACTGAAAATATTTTCGTGACAATCTCGTTTTTTTGTCATATATAATTACAGATATAAATACAATGAACCTTAACGCAACCCGAATTGTATTAATAACGTAATAAAAGCATCCATATATGCT
>JAZNDY010000116.1:0-8424 GCA_045588295.1 Acutalibacteraceae bacterium | reverse complement strand
GTGCGGGTTCGACCCCCGCCATCGGCACCAGAAGAAAACCCTCTGCAACGTATCCCGTTGCAGAGGGTTTTGTTTTGGAATTGCGATGCGAGGGGTCGAAAAGGCGGCCCGACCGCAGTCGGGCAAAAAACAGTCCGGGGGACTGTTTTTTAGCCGGGGGCAGACCCCCGCCAATGAAAGTTTATTTGCAACGTATCCCGTTGCAGAGGTTTTTGTTTTGGAATTGCGATGCGAGGGGTCGAAAAGGCGTGGATGAAATGGAATGCTCGAAAAGGCAAAACAAAATTTCTTGTTGTAAATAAACGGATTACAATATATAATCAATGTTATCATATTTGAAGTTGCAGGGTGGACTTATGAATAACAAAATCAGAACGCTTGCGGTTGCGGCTATGCTGCTTTGTTCGTTTGCGCTTATCGCTTACGGACTTTTCGGCGATTTCGGCGGCGGAAATGAAAATGTCAGAGCAACGCTTTCTCTAACGCAGTCAACGTATAAATTTAAAGCTCATAGCGGTGCAAGTGAAACGAAAAAACCAACCGATGCCGTAACGCAAACAACGGCAGACAGCAGCGCAAAGGTAACGTATATTCTTAATTCGGCCAGTAAGGTTTATCACCACCCGTGGTGTGCTTATACAGATAAAATTAATGAAGAAAACCGCGAAACAGTAAACGCTTCAAAAGACGAAATGTTTCAAAAAGGTTTTAAACCCTGCGGCAAATGTAAGCCGTAAACATATGCCACACAGTAATAGAAAATTTTTAATCCGATTTGATGCTGTATTGTGAGTTGCTATGTTATCTGACTGTTGTTGCATAATTCTCAATTGACAAAACGTTCTTGACTTTTGATTATCTTCAAAATATAATACATTTACTGAATATTTTGTCAATTAAGGAGCAAAATTGTTATGAATAAAAGATTATCCGTTATTCTTGCTATTCTTATGGTAATGGCTTTTTCTTTATTTGCGGTTTCCAGCAGCTCGACTGAAGAAGATGAAACAACACTCGAAGAGGTTGAATCAGTAACGGCAGAGTTTGTTGAAGAATCAACAACTAATTTGAGCACAACCGAGAAGTCTGAAACAGTTCAAGAAACTGAGGAAGAAATAACAACGAAAGCGACAACTACAGAGAAAGAAACTTCCACAAAGAAAGCTACGACAACGGCAAAGCCTACCACAACAAAGAAGGTAACAACAACAGCGAAACCTACCACAACAAAGAAAGTCACAACAACCGCAAGACCCACAACCACAAAAAAAGTTACGGAAGACCCTGAATCGAGTTATAGAGTTTATCGTACTAAATCAGGTGAAAAGTATCATTATGAAAATCCGTGTGGAAACGGTACATATTATGAAATATCCTTATCTGAAGCAAAGGCGAGTGGTCTTGAACCTTGTGAAAAATGTGTTCTTCACTAAATATTATTAAAAACAAATCAACGAGCAGATGTTCAGTCGAACACCTGCTCTTTTTATGTTTTTTAAAAATCCTTATCAATTGTCATCT
Source organism: Acutalibacteraceae bacterium (assembly GCA_045588295.1). Lineage (GTDB taxonomy): Bacteria > Bacillota > Clostridia > Oscillospirales > Acutalibacteraceae > CAG-177. The sequence goes on along the minus strand of JAZNDY010000116.1, from coordinate 6,903 downwards.
GCCTGTAATCGAGAAACTCAAAGCCGAGGCGCTCATAGAGTCTGATTGCATCGAGGTTTTCTTCACCGACCTCAAGTCTTATACGCCTGATTTTGCCTGCAAGCTCTTGCTGAAGAAAATCAAAAAACTTGCTTCCTATGCCGTGGCTTCTGAACTCATCTTCAACAAAAAGCTCCTCAATCCAAGCGGCAACACCGCCGACTTCGGTCTCAAATTTAAGTGAAACCATTGCGTAGCCTGCAGGCTTGCCGTCACATTCAAACAGATAGCCTTTGACCATTTCGGGCATATCGATAGCCGCATCAAATGCCGAGAGCATAACTTCATCGCTGGGGAAATGCAGAACGGCAGGCGGTGCATAGAATTTTTTGACCATAGTGAAAAAAACGTCGCGGTCATCTTTTTTGAAACTTCTGAATGTTATGTCCATAGGGTCAGTTTTCCTTTTTATCTTCATCAAATTTTATTTTGTCAGTGTAGAGAAAATCATAAATATATTCCCTGACCTTTTCAAGGTCAAGCACCTCAACCCACTGGCCGTTGATGGTGTCAACACTCATATGCTCTTCAATCGGCACTCTTGTTTGCTCAATTTCATAGCTGAGCAAGCCGTAGCCTGCCTGCGCACCGACTGAAAGCACTTCCGTTTTGCTCAGGTCTGTCTGCAAAAGCGGAAAAACCTCATACATTGCGTCAATCAGCGTTTTGATATCTGCACTTTTTGCCTGCTCAATCAGAGCTGAAATAACCTTTCTCTGGCGGTAGGTGCGCATATAATCGGAATCAAGCTTTCTTATGCGGCAATAAACAAGCGCTTCCGCACCGTTGAGCCTGACCTTTTCACCGCTTTGCATATTCTTGAAGCGTGTGGTTTGCCTGATGAATTTTGCTTCCTTTTCAGTCACCTCAACCTCAACGCCGCCAACGGCATCAATGATTTTTGTGAACATCTCAAAGTCAACCATAACGTAATGGTCAATATCAACACGGAAGTTATATTCAATCGTATCAACTGCGCCCTGTATGCCGTTTGCCGAATAAGCGGCGTTGAGCTTGGCTTTTTTGCCTTTCATAGGTAACTCAACCCAGCTGTCACGCAAAAACGATGCAAGCTTTATCTTTTTGTGTTTCTTGTCAACAGAAACAAGCATCATTGAGTCGGAGCGTGAATTGCCGCCCTCGTCATCGTCAATGCCCACAAACAGAATGTTGATAACGTCTTTGCTGCTGTGAAGCTCTGCGCTGTTTATATATTTGTTTTGCTCAAGGTCAACCTGATTGTAATCAATCTTTGAAATCATTCCGACTGCAACCGCACCTAAAATTATGCCGACAGTCAGCATAAGCACAAGCGGTGTGATTATCAGTGCCTTAAGAAGCGTGTGCTTTTTATTTTCTGTTTCTTTGCCTTGCTTTTTCTTTGGCAGCGGCGCAGGTTGTTGCTTTTGCTGTGTTTGGCGGTGCTGTTGTGCAGGGTGGGGTTGTTGCTGTGTGGGGCGTGGTTGCGGCTGTCTGTAAGGTTGGCGAGGCGGCGCCTGTCTCTGCGCAGGCTGTCTGTAAAGCGGCGGCTGATACTGCGGCGCCTGAGGCTGTTGGGGTTTGCTTATGTATATGCCTCTGTCGCTGTTGCTGTAAACGTCATCATAACCGTCACTGCTGTCATCACCAAGGTTGTATGCAGGAATAACGTCACCGTCATCAGCAAAAAGCGGATGGCTTGCGCGGTTTGGTGCCTGTTGGTCGTTTTGCTGCAGCTGAGCCTGGTTTTGGTTTATCTGCTCGTTTGTGAAACGGCGATAGTGCTCAGGGCCGATTGTTTCGTTAAGATAAAAATCGTCTGACGGCTCGTTGCTGTTTCTGTTATATCTTTTGTCACTCATTTTTTACCCTCTGTTTATTTGTTGTGCATATATTTTAACGCAATTTGTCAATATATACAAGAAACAAATTGTAAATATTTTTAATTATTAAAACAAATTATTTGACTTTTTGTAAAAGGTGATTTAAAATATTATGGAGTACGGATGCTGAGAGGGCCGGGCAGTCGCGGGCAGTTTTTAACTGCGTGAGGAAAGTCCGAGCTTCACAGAGCAGGATAACGGCTAACGGCCGCCGAGGGTGACCTTAGGGAAAGTGCAACAGAGATATACCGCCTGTTTCGGCAGGTAAGGGTGGAAAGGCGAGGTAAGAGCTCACCGGAGCACGGGGAACCGTGCTGCCCTGCAAACCCTATCCGAAGCAACACCGACCGGAGGAGAAGCTTTCAGCTTCAGCGCTTGCTCGGCGATACTCCGAAGGGTGGCTTAAGCCATGCAGCAATGTATGGCGTAGACAGATGATTGCCTTAAATGACAGAACTCGGCTTACAAGCCTTCTCGGCTCCGCTCATATTTAATTTTGTGTGTGTTTTTATAATGAATGAACTTGTTACAATAAGCGGCGTTATAGAATATATAACGTTTCAGAATACTGAAAACGGATACACCGTGCTCGATTTTTCGAGTGACGGTGAACTTTATACTGCCACGGGTAATGCAGGTTCGCTTTATTGCGGAGAAAGGGTAACGATGACGGGCACGTGGACTGTCCATCCCACGTTCGGTAAGCAGTTTAAAATTGAAGCCTGCCGCCGCGAAATGCCTGAAACCGCCGCCGAAATGCTTTCATACCTTGCTTCGGGAATAATCAAGGGCGTCAAAGAAAAAACAGCCGCAAAAATTATTGAAGCTTTTGGTGATGAAAGCTTTTACGTTATTGAAAAACAGCCTGAAAGGCTTGCAAAAATCAAAGGAATTTCTGCTGAAAAGGCAAGAGAAATTTCAAAAGAATTCATCAACCGCGCGCAGGAGAGAGAAGCTCTTATTGCGCTTGAAAAATACGGCCTTTCAACAGCCGAATGCTTACGCATTTTTAAAACATACGGTTCTAGAACCGTTGACACGGTTGAAAAAAATCCTTATGTCCTTTGTTCTGACGGCATAGGCATAACCTTTGAACGTGCTTGCGAAATTGCAGAAAAACTGCCCGTCAGACCTGCAGATGAATACAGAATCGCCGCAGGTGTTCTTTACGTTGTGAGGCACAATCTCCATAACGGTCACACCTGTTTGCCGCGAGAAAAACTTATTCCCACCGCGGCAACCCTGCTTGGTTGCTCCGATGACACGGCAGATATTCAGACAGATAAACTCATAGAGCAAAAACAGCTTTCATCATATTTTCTCAACGCAAGAGAATTTATATTTATGCCCGATATTTTTAATGCAGAAAAAAAGGCGGCGGACAGTATTCTTTTTATGAAGCACTTCACGCCCAAGAATTTTTCTGACGTTGAGAGCGAAATAAACAAAGCCGAGCTTATCAGCGGTATTTGCTATAACGATAAGCAACGTCTCGCAATCAGAACGGCGGTTGAAAAAGGCATCCTTATTCTTACGGGCGGTCCCGGCACGGGCAAAACAACAACTCTGCGCGGCATACTCAAGGTGTTTGAAAGCCAGGGCCTTGAGGTTGCTCTTGCGGCGCCAACAGGCAGAGCCGCCAAGCGTATGAGCGAGCTTACAGGCAGAGAAGCGCGCACCATTCACAGACTCCTTGAGGTTGAATGGGATAAAAATGACAGACCCGTTTTTGCGCGTAACCGCCGCAATCCCATAAACGTAAACGCATTGATAGTTGATGAACTTTCAATGGTTGATATAACTGTTTTTTCAAGTCTGCTTGAAGCTTTGCCCATCGGTTGCAGACTTATTATGGTTGGCGACTCCGACCAGTTGCCCCCTGTCGGCGCAGGCAACGTTTTGCATGATTTGATTAATTCCAAGGCTTTGCCCGTTGTTGAGCTTAACGAGGTTTTCCGTCAGGCGATGGAAAGTCTTATTGTTACCAATGCTCATAAAATAGTCAGAGGAGAAATGCCTGAAATCAACAGAACGGACAAAGATTTTTTCTTTATGGACAGGGCTCAGCCTTATGCGGCGGCGGCAACCGTTGCCCAGCTTTGCTCAACACGCTTGCCCAATGCTTACGGCTATTCTCCCACGGAAGATATCCAGGTTTTGTGCCCGTCAAGAAAAGGAGAAGCAGGCACGGTTAATCTCAATAAAGTGCTTCAGAAATGCCTTAATCCCGTGGCAAAACATAAAAAAGAACGTCTCTTCGGTCAGCGGACTTTCCGTGAGGGAGATAAGCTGATGCAGATTAAAAATAATTATAATATTACCTGGACAACGGACGAAAAAGAGGGAATGGGCATATTCAACGGCGATATCGGTGTGCTTGAAAAAATCGATGAAGCCGCCCATACACTTAAGGTTCGGTTTGATGACAGGGTTGCCGATTATCCGTTTGAAAGCCATACGGAGCTTGAACACGCATACGCCATAACCGTTCATAAAAGCCAGGGCAACGAGTTTGACGCGGTTGTTATGCCCGTAACGGGGGTTGTGGAGCAGCTTGCTTACAGAAATTTGCTTTACACCGCTGTTACAAGAGCCAAAAAAATAATAGTGCTTGTCGGCTCTGCCCAAACGGTTGAGCGTATGGCTGCCAATAACAGCAAAGCAAAACGCTATTCCGCGCTTAAAAACTTCATTATGCTGGGGGATAATGATTGATGAACGATTATCTCAAAGCGTTTCTCAAGTCCCTGTTTCCTCAGCGGTGCGCATATTGCGGCAAAATAATAACGTCAGACGCTCTTGCTTGCGAAGCTTGCCAAAAGGTTTTGTCTCGCATTAACGGCGACGTCTGTTTCAACTGCGGCAGAGGCAAAAGTATCTGTTCTTGCAAAGGCGAAAAATATTTCACATCTCAGGCGGCACCGTTTTATTATGAGGGTGTTGTGCGTAACGGTCTGCACCGTTTCAAATTCAGAAAAGGTCATCAGAATGCCGAGGCTTTTTGTGCTGAAATGGCTGCAACCGTTGCTGAAAAATACGGCACAGTAACTTTTGATTATCTTGTTGGTGTGCCTATGACAAAGAAAAGCATACGCCAAAGGGGATATAATCAGATAGATATACTTTGCCGTGCGCTTTCAGAAAAACTTGATTTGACGTATGAAAACGGAATAATAGTCAAGCTTTATGAAACCCGTAAGCAACACGGAATCAGCCGCGTTTTGCGCAAGGGTAATCTCACGGGCGTTTTTGACGTGCCTGACCCTGATAAGGTCAGCGGCAAAACAATATTGCTTTGTGACGATATTTCAACGTCGGGCGAAACGCTCAACGAATGCGCCAAAATGTTGTGGCTTGCCGGCGCAAAAGATGTTTATTGCATAAGCGTTGCACTCACTAAGCAGGAAAAGATTAAAAGATAATATTATACATTATATATTAAGGTGGTGAAACGATGATAGGAACAAATATCGGCATAGACCTCGGCACAACGTCAATCAAGATTTATGTTGAGGGCAAGGGGATTGTTCTTTGCGAGCCTTGTGCGGCGGCTTATGAAGTTGATTCCGGCAAGCTTCTCGCTGTCGGCAAACGTGCACAGGATATGTATGAAAAAACACCCGATTCAATCAGAGTTGTCAAACCGATGGTTAACGGCATCGTTTCCGATTTCACCGCAACAAAGCACATCCTTCAGTCATTCTTATCAAAAATATGTAAAACGATGGTGTTTAAACCTAACGTTGTTGCCTGTGTGCCTTCGATGGTAACCAACCTTGAAAAAAGAACCATCCTTGATCTCATAACCTCCGCAGGTGCTGCAAAGGCTTGCCTTATTGAAGAACCGCTTGCGGCTGCACTTGGCGCAGGTCTTAAAAGCGACCGCCCCAAAGGCGCTATGGTAGTTGATATCGGCGGCGGTACAACAGATATTGCCGTAATAACAATGGGATGCATTTCTGTTTCAAGCTCCGTCAAGGTTGCGGGCAATGTGCTCGATGAAGCCATTCAGCGTCAGATACGCCGTGAAAGAGACGTTATAATTGGCGAAAAAACGGCAGAACACATCAAAAAGAGCATAGGCTGTTCATATCTGCGTGAGGTTGAACTCGGTCTGACGGTTAAAGGCAAACATTTTATTACGGGTATGCCTGTCAGCATTGAGGTCACTTCAACGGAAACTTATCTTGCAATGCGTCCCGTTCTGGAACAAATAAGCGAAGCTGTCCGCTCTGTTCTTGAGCTTACCCCTCCTGAACTTGCGGCGGATATTATGAGCACCGGTATATATCTTACAGGCGGCGGTGCTTTGCTCGACGGGATTGATGAAATGCTTTATCGCAAAACGGGAATCAAAACCTTTGTTGCCGAGCGTGCGGTTGAGTGTGTTGCTCTCGGCACGGGTGAAGCTCTGGCTCATATTGATATTCTCAGCCAGAATGGCTATGTGTTCAAGTCAAGAGATGAAATCGGCGGTCTTGAAATAAATAAAACCGAATAAAAAACCGACAACCGTCCAATAATGTAGTCAAACAACATAAAGGACGGTTTTATTATGAAAAAATTACACAGAATCGAAATTTCACTTGCAATAGGTCTTATAATAACTTTTGTGTTTTCGGTTGTAAGCTTCGGCTCGGATTGCAAACAGGTCAGAAACAACGTGGTTCGTCTGCATATTCTTGCTGATTCCGATTGCGATGCAGACCAGAATGTGAAGCTTCTTGTCCGTGATGCGCTTCTTGAAAGCGGTGCAGAAATATTTTCAGGCAGCGTTGATATAAACCGTGCAAGCAAAGCGCTTGAAAAAGAAAAAAGTGAGCTGATCAGGGTTGCTGAAAATGTTTTGCGCCAAAACGGTTTTGATTACGGCGTCAGCATAAATCTTGAAAGAGAATATTACGCAACACGAAGCTATGAAAATTACACCTTGCCTGCAGGGGAATACCTTTCTCTTAAAGTTATCCTCGGCAAAGGGGAGGGGCACAATTGGTGGTGCGTT
>JAZNDY010000115.1:0-16527 GCA_045588295.1 Acutalibacteraceae bacterium | reverse complement strand
CAGCAGGAAAGGAGATACCGCCGTTTGTCTGCCTGCAAAAACGGTTGTTACCGTCAGCGGCTCCGACGTCGGCGTTATGACTTACTGATATGAAAAAAAACGTTGCATTCAGAACTGCGCTGGGAGCAATTCTCTGCGCCGAGGCTCTGGCGCTCGGCTTTCTTGAAAGTCTGATTCCGCCTCTGCCATTTCTTCCCCCGGGAGCGAAGCCCGGTTTTTCAAACATCATAACAATGTTTGCAGCAGGCAGCCTCGGTCTGCCGCAAGCGTTGGCAATCACCCTTGTTAAGGGTGGATTTGCTTTTGTAACGCGAGGCTTCACAGCAGGCATAATGAGCCTTGCGGGCGGAATTCTTTCCACCCTCGCAATGTGGCTGCTTCTTAAATTTGCAAGCAAAAAACTCGGTCTTGCCGGTATTTCCGTTATATGCGCCATCTGCCACAACGCAGGTCAGCTCGGTGCGGCGGCGGTTATAACAGGCAGCGGAGTTATAATATATTACGCGCCTGCCCTTGCTGTTTTCGGCATTGTTACAGGTGCGGTTACGGGGCTTATTCTTAAAGCAATTATCCCCGTGCTTGAAAAACAAAAACAACATTTCTACCGCTAACGGTACTTTTCCATAAAGGAGGAATATTTCTATGGCTAAGACCCTGGCAGGAGTTTTATCTGCCGTTAAAAAGGTCAGAGGCGGCGTTAAAGTAAGCCATCACAAAAACACCGCCGAAACTGAAGTTATCAGAATGCCTGTGCCATCAAAAGTTGTTATCCCCATGCAACAGCACATCGGCGCTCCCTGCGAGCCTGTTGTTAAGGTTGGTGACACTGTTGCAGTCGGCCAGCTTATCGGTGACACTGATAAATACGTAAGCGCACCCATTCACGCCTCCGTTTCAGGCGTTGTTACTGCAGTCGGCGATATTAAAATGCCCAACGGCACGCTCGCCAAAGCGGTTACAATTGAATCTGACGGCGAAATGCGCCTTTGGGAGGGTATTGAGCCGCCCCACGTTGAAACAAGAGAAGACCTCATCAAAGCTGTGCGTGCATCAGGTCTTGTCGGTCTTGGCGGCGCAGGTTTCCCGACCCACGTTAAGCTCAACTTCCCTGCTGATAAAAATATTGACACTCTTGTTGTCAACGCTGCCGAATGCGAGCCTTTCATCACCGTTGACTACCGTGAGTGTATTGAAAATTCATGGGATATTCTTTCAGGCGTATATCTGCTCAAAGACCTTCTCGGCTTCAAGCAGGTAATTATTGCCGTTGAAGATAACAAACCCGAAGCCTTCAAAGTGCTTAAGAGCATTGCTGACCATTCGCTTGATAAGCACGACGAAGTCAAGCTTATGGTGCTTGAATCAAAGTATCCCCAGGGTGCTGAAAAAATGATGGTTCAGTCTGCAACAGGCAGAAGAGTGCCGCCCGGAAAACTCCCTGCAGACGTTGGATGCGTTGTGATGAACGTTGCTTCCGTTGCGTTCATTGCCCGTTATATCAAAACAGGCAAGCCCCTTGTAACCCGTTCACTTACCGTTGACGGTTCAGCTATTGCAGAGCCGAAAAACATAAGAGTGCCCGTTGGCACAAGCATTGCGGAAATTATAGATTTCTGCGGCGGATTCAAAACCGATCCGTGTAAAATTCTCACAGGCGGCCCGATGATGGGTCTTGCCATAGTCGGCACAGACCTGCCCGTGCTTAAGCAGAACAACGCTATTCTCGCTTTCGCTCATGATGACGCTGTTCTCAAGCCTGAAACCGATTGCATCCGTTGCGGCAGATGCGCAACGGCTTGCCCGATGAGCCTTATGCCCACAAACATTGTCAGAGCCGCAAAATCAAAAGACGTTTCAATGCTCAAAGCAGCAGGCGTAACCGTCTGTATGGAATGCGGCAGCTGCGCGTTCGCCTGCCCGGCAGGCAAGCCCCTTGTTCAGCATATGAGACTGGCAAAAGCAATTCTCAGAGAGGAGGGCAACAAATAAATGGTAAACGGTAAAAAACTGGTTGTAAGCGCTTCGCCTCACCTGCGCTCAACGCAAACAACCACAAGAATTATGCTCGACGTTATAATTTCACTTATCCCTGCCCTCATCGCATCCGTGATTTTCTTCGGACCCAGAACACTTATCGTAACCGCATTCACGGTTAGTTCTGCGGTGCTTGCCGAATATATTTCACGCAAGGTTATGAAGCGCCACCAGACAATCGGCGATTTAAGCGCTGTTGTAACAGGTCTTATTCTTGCTCTTAACCTGCCTTCAACCATTCCTTATTGGATGGCTTCAATCGGCAGCGTTGTGGCAATAGTTGTTGTTAAACAGTTCTTCGGCGGCATCGGTCAGAACTTTGCAAACCCAGCCATCACCGCCAGAATAGTTCTTCTTCTTTCGTTCGGTGCTCAGATGGGTAACTGGGCAACTCCCTTCTCCTGGTTAAACGGAGAGGTTACCACCTCTGCAACACCTCTTGCCCTTAAATACGGTGCATCCGGTGCGCCCGATCTTCTTGATATGTTCCTCGGCAACAGAGGCGGTTCACTCGGCGAAACCTGCGCCGTTGCACTTATCCTCGGCGGCGTTTATCTGATGATAAGAAAGGTTATTTCCCCTGCAATTCCCCTTACATATATCGGTACCGTTGCTCTCATAACCCTTATTGCAGAAAAAGGCAACGTCTGTGCTACACTTTATCAGGTAATGGGCGGCGGTCTGCTTCTCGGTGCATTCTTTATGGCAACAGACTATTCAACCTGCCCCATCAAGGTCAGAGGCAAAATCATCTTCGGCGTCGGTTGCGGTATCATCACTGCGCTTATCAGACTTTTCACTCCGATGACGGAAGGCGTTTCGTTTGCAATTCTTCTTATGAACCTTGTTGTGCCCTATATTGACAGATTAACAATTCCCAAGCCCTTCGGCACACCCAAAAAAGAGAAAAAAGCAAAGGAGGCGGCTGAATAATGAAAAAGTTTAAAGAATATGCCGCCCCGACAGTTGTTTTGCTTGTTATCTGCGTTGTTGCTGCTTTGCTTCTTGCTGTAACCAACGACGTTACCGCGCCTAAAATTGAGCAGGTAAATGCTCAAAACGAAGCAGATTCAAGAAAAGAAGTTTTTGCAATTGCCGCTGACTTCGGTGATAAATTTACTGTTAATGACAAAAAAATCAGTGAAAACGCGATAGAGCTTGTGCCTGCGCTTGATAAAGACGGCAACACAATCGGTCACGTTGTTATTACCGTTGAAAAAGGCTACGGCGGCGACATCTCCGTTATGACAGGCGTTGACCTTGAAGGCAACGTTACGGGTGTAAACATCCTTTCAATGAGTGAAACTCCCGGCCTTGGCGCAAACGCAAAAAAGGAAAAATTCCTTAACCAGTTTGCAGAAAAAGTTTTAGGTATCAAAGCAACAAAAGATACGCCTGCAGAGAATGAAATCAAAGCCCTCACAGGTGCAACCATCACTTCAAACGCAGTAACAAAAGCTGTTAATGCGGCAATCCAGGCAGCGGGAGGTGTGAACAATGGCTGAAAAAAGATCTCTCCGTAAAGAATTCACCAAAGGTCTTATAAGCGAAAACCCCACAATGCGTCTTGTTCTCGGCACTTGCCCCACTCTTGCTGTTACAACAAGCATAGTTAACGCTCTGGGTATGGGTGTTTCGGCAATGCTTGTTCTCGTTTGCTCAAACGTTGTTATCTCCGCTTTAAGAAAAATTATTCCCTCAAAGGTAAGAATCCCTGCTTACATAGTAGTTATCGCTTCCTTTGTTACCATCATTCAAATGATAGTCAAGGCTTTTGTTCCCGCACTTGATGAATCGCTCGGCGTTTTCCTGCCGCTTATTGTTGTTAACTGCATCATCCTTGGCAGAGCTGAAGCTTTTGCAGGCAAAAACCCCGTTCTTGCCTCTGCGGTTGACGGTCTCGGCATGGGTATCGGTTTCACCTTTGCGCTTTGCTGCATGGGTGCAATCAGAGAAATCATCGGCGCAGGCACAATATTCTCAGGCGCCAAGAGCCTTCTTTCCCTTTTCAGCGAAACAACTTTTGACGGAATCACCCTCATCGGTGAAGGCGGTTTTATTGAATCCATCAGTCCGATGACAATATTCATTCTTGCCCCCGGCGGTTTCTTCACGTTCGGCATTCTTATGGCCTGCGCAAACAAGCTGGCTGAAAGAAAAGGCAAACCCAAGGCTGAACTCGGCGGTTGTTCCGCCTGCCCCATGGCAAAGAATTGCGCTCTCCTTAACAAAGGCGAAGCTTGCGAAAAAAAGGAGGAGGCTGAAGCATGATTAAAGATTATCTTTTTATTCTCCTTACCGCTATTCTCACGGCAAACTTTGTTTTGAGCAAATTCCTCGGCATCTGCCCCTTCCTCGGCGTTTCCAAAAAGCTTAACACAGCGGTTGGTATGTCTGCTGCAGTTATTTTTGTTATGGCTCTTTCAACCGCAGTTTGTTACCCCATAAACAAATATATCCTTATGCCCAATAACCTTGAATATCTTCAGACCATCGTCTGCATTCTTATTATTGCGGCTCTTGTTCAGTTTGTTGAGCTTGTTCTTAAAAAGTTTATGCCTCCGCTTTATAACGCGCTTGGCATCTATCTGCCCCTTATCACAACCAACTGCGCCGTTCTCGGTGTTGTTCTTCTCAACTTCACAGACGGTCACAATTTCATCGGTTCGCTCATTAACAGCATCGGCGCAGGTCTCGGCTTTATGCTGGCAATGGTTCTTTTCTCAGGCGTTCGTTCAAGGCTTGAAAGCTGCGACGTTCCCAAATTCCTGCAGGGACTTCCCATCGTTCTCATTGCCGCTTCAATCGTATCTCTTTCCTTCATGGGCTTCACCGGCCTTGTTGAAGGACTTCTCGCTTAAGGAGGTAACGCTGAAATGAATCCAATTATATTTGCAGTAATTCTTCTGGGCGTTATCGGCCTTATTGCCGCTGTTGTTCTGACAATTGCTTCCAAAGTTTTTGCCGTTCCCGTTGACAAAAAGGCAGAAGCAATCAGAGAATGTCTCCCCGGAGCAAACTGCGGCGCTTGCGGCTTTTCCGGCTGTGACGGTTACGCCGCCGCTCTTTCAAAAGGTGAAACAAAAGACACCGCGCTTTGTGCCCCCGGCGGTAACGACGTTTCAAAGGCTATCGGTGAAATCACAGGCCTTGCAGCAGGCAACGTTAAGCCCTCTGCAGCTGTTGTTCTTTGCCAGGGTCATAACATAAACGCCTCAACAAAGCTTGAATATCAGGGCGTTCAGAGTTGCCGTATGGCTGCACAGATTTTTGGCGGCCCCAAAGAATGTATTTACGGCTGTCTCGGCTTCGGTGATTGCGCCGCCGTTTGTCAGTATGATGCTATCAGCATTTGTGACGGCGTTGCAAGAATCAACCCCCACCTTTGCAAAGCCTGCAAAATGTGCCTCAACACCTGCCCCAACCATCTGATTGAGATGATGCCACTTGAGGAAGTTAAGGCTGCCGTTCTTTGCAAAAACCATGATAAAGGCGCAAACACACGCAAAGAATGCACCGCAGGTTGCATCGGCTGTATGAAATGCGTTAAAGCCTGCGAAGCAGGAGCAATCAGCATTGACCGCTTCTGCGCTAAGGTTGACTATGATAAATGCACCGGCTGCGGCAACTGCCACAGCGTATGCCCCGTTGGCTCAATCGACCTTATTGACCTTGCAAACAAAGCATAAGGAGAAAAAATTATGGCTAAATATCTTATTGTTAATGCAGATGACTACGGAATGTGTAACGCAGCCAACCAGGCTGTTGCAGAGCTTTTTGAAGGCGGTTTTCTTAAATCCGCAACCGTTATGATGCCCTGCCCCACTGCTGCTGATGCTGTTAAATTTTCAATCGACCACCCCGAATACGCAATCGGCATCCACCTCACAATGACAAGCGAATGGGGCAAGTACCGCTGGAAGCCCCTCACAGACGGCAAATCTCTGCTTGACGAAGAAGGCTTTATGTGGCACGAAAGCGATCAGGTTGAAAAGAACGCATCTTATGCAGACCTTGAAGCTGAAATCAGAGCTCAGCTTGACCTTGCTCACAGCATGGGTATGAAACCCTCACACGTTGATAACCATATGGGTTCGCTCTACGGTCATTACACAGGCAGACTCGGTCTTGCAAAGATGACCCTTCGCATCTGCGGCGAATACGGCTATGCTTACCGCCTTTACACAAAGCACGATAAGCGCATCTGCCCCAACGGCACACCCTATTTCCTTTACAGCGCAATCACCGTTCTTTCAAAGAAATGGGGCAAAAAATATAACGTTGTTATTCCTGATTATCTTCTCTTCCCTGACTGGAACGACGATATGCGCCAGAGCTATGAAACATACAGAGATATGATTCTCAAAATCTGGACCGACCTTCCCGACGGTGTAACAGAAACCTTTGTTCATCCTTCAGTTGAAAGCGATGAACTTAAAGGCATCACCGCAAGATGGCAGGACAGAGTATGGGAATATCAGCTTATGAAAGACCCCTACACTCACCAGTATCTCAAAGACCACGGCGTAGAGCTTATCAGCTACCGTGAACTCAACAAAATGAAAGGCGGCATAGTCCGCTGAGCATAAAGAAAACTCCGAGGAATCATTCCTCGGAGTTCTTTATTTTTTCAAGATATTCTCTATCTTTTTTAGTTAATTCCGCTTTTTCAAGCATATCGGGTCTGCGCTCAAGGGTGCGTTTGAGACTCTGCTCGCGCTGCCACTTCTGAATGTTTGCGTGGTGACCTGAAATAAGCACGTCGGGCACTTTTTCACCGTGCCATTCATAAGGTCTTGTGTATTGCGGATGCTCCAGAAGACCCGAATAATGGCTCTCCAGCGTGAATGCATCTTCGTTTGCAAGCACACCGGGCAACATTCTTGAAATGCTGTCTGCAACAATCAGCGCAGGCAGCTCACCGCCCGTTAAAACGTAATCACCGATTGAAATTTCTTCGTCAACAATTTCGTCAATGATACGCTGGTCGATACCCTCATAATGACCGCAAAGAAGCGCAACGTTATCAAGCTGCGCAAGCTCCTTGACTCTTTCCTGCGTTAAGGTTTTACCCTGCGGCGACATATAAATCAGGTGCGGTTTTGCCCCGATTTCGTCGCAGAGAGCCTTATAGCAATCATAAATGGGCTGAGTCTGCATTATCATACCCGTGCCGCCGCCGTAAGGCGCGTCGTCAACGCGGTTATGCTTATCAAGCGTATAATCCCTAATGTTGCGGCAGTTGATTTCAACGTGACCGTTTTCTCTTGCTCTGCCGATTATGCTTTCACCAAGCACGCTCAGGCACATTTCGGGAAAAAGGGTTAAAATATCAATCCTCATCGTCAAAAATACCTTTCAGCGGTCTGATTGTTACCCTGTCTGATGCAACGTCTGTTTCAACCACAACGTCGGGAATGGCGGGAATAAGATATTCCTTGCCGTTTTTTGTTATATGCCAAACGTCGTTGGCACCCGTCTGGCTGACATCTGTAAGCTCGCCGTAGCAGATTTCTTCATTATCCGCATCAAACACCTTGCAGCCGATAAGCTCTGCAATAAAGAACTTATTCTTGGGCAGTCTGGCATCACTGCGTTTCATAAAAAGAATTTTACCGCGGAGCTTCTGCGCCGCCTCAACGGTTTCAACCCCGTTTATTCTGAGCAAAACAATGTTGCCGTGCGGCCTTGCAGATTTAATCTGCACCGCACAGCCTTCATTGCTGCCAAAATATAAGGTTTTAAATTTAGCCATATAATCGGGAGAGTCGCACCAGGGGTTAACACGCAGTTCACCGCGCACACCGTGAGTGCCGACTATCTCACCGATTTCAAGAAATTCCTTAATCAATTTCGACTGTTACCCTTGCATCCTGGCGGGTTGCAGCTGCACGCATAACTGTGCGGATAGCCTTTGCAATCCTGCCCTGCTTGCCTATAACTCTGCCCATGTCGTTCTCGCTTACGTGGAGGTGATAAACAACACTTCCGTCTTCAGCGGGTTCATCCACGGTAACAACTACTGCTTCGGGTTCTTCAACAAGACCCTGAGCAATGCTGACAAGTAAATCCTTCATAAGTTACCTCGCAAAAGCCGTTAATTAAAGAACGCCTTCTTTTTTGAGAAGTGCCTTAACGGTATCTGTGGGCTGTGCGCCGTTAGCAATCCACTGCTTTGCCTTATCAGCGTCAACTTTAACTTCTGGGGGTGTTTCTGTGGGGTTGTAGGTGCCGATTTCTTCGATGAATCTGCCGTCACGGGGATATCTTGAATCCGCAACAACGATACGATAGAAAGGTGCTTTCTTTGCGCCCATACGGCGAAGTCTGATTTTTACTGCCATTTTGATTTCCTCCAAACATACTTTATGAAAGTATAAAATTAAATTAATTTATAATGTATCAGCTATGCTGCATTACATTTGAAACTGTGAAGGGTCGAACTGCGAAGGATCGAAGCCCTTGGGCAATCTCAAGCGCTGTTTTCTTCTGCGCTTGCCGCCCTTTTTGCCGCCCATCTGCTTAAACATCTTCTGCATCTGCTTGAACTGGCTGAGCAGCCTGTTAACGTCCTCAATGCTCTGACCGCAACCGAGAGCAATTCTCTTTTTGCGTGAGGGATTGATGATGTCGGGATTCTGGCGCTCTTTTTCGGTCATTGAAAGGATGATTGCGCGCATTCTGTCAAACTTGCGTTCATCAACCTCAATATCCTTTGCCTTGTTGCCGATGCCGGGGATAAGGGCAAGCATATCCTGAATTGAACCCATTTTATTAATCTGGTCAAACTGGTCCAAAAGGTCGTTAAGGTCGAATTTATTCTGAAGAAGCTTCTTTTCAAGCTCCTCGGCCTTCTTTTCATCAATAGCCATTTCAGCTTTCTCGATGAGCGAAAGAACGTCGCCCATGCCGAGAATTCTGGAAGCCATTCTGTCAGGGTGGAAAGCATCAAGCTGGTCAAGCTTTTCGCCCATACCAACAAATTTGATGGGTTTGCCCGTAACGGCTCTTGCAGAAAGCGCCGCACCGCCTCGGGTGTCACCGTCCATCTTGGTGAGAATAAGACCGTCAATGCCGAGCGCGCCGTCAAACGACGTTGCAACGTTAACTGCGTCCTGACCTGTCATTGCGTCAACAACAAGCAGAATTTCGTGAGGTTTAACCTCTGCCTTGACCGCCTTAAGCTCGTTCATAAGCTCTTCGTCAATGTGCAAACGGCCCGCTGTGTCAAGAATAACATAATCGTGACCGTGATCTTTGGCGAATTCAACCGCATCCCTTGCAATCCCGACAGGGTTTGACTGACCTCTTTCAAAAACAGGCACGCCAACCTGCTCACCAACAACCTGAAGCTGTTTGATAGCAGCAGGTCTGTAAATATCACAGGCAACAAGCATGGGTCTGTGGTTTTCTTTTTTCAGCTTTAATGCAAGCTTTGCGCAATGAGTTGTTTTACCTGAGCCCTGCAGACCGCACATAAGAATGATTGTTGGCGGATGGTTTGCATAGGCAAGGCGGCTGTTTGTGCCACCCATGAGGGCAACAAGCTCTTCGCGAACTATTTTGATAACCATCTGTGAGGGTGTAAGGCTTTCCATAACCTTTTCGCCGATGGCTTTTTCTGTTACCGTGTTGGTGAAGTCTTTGGCAACCTTATAGTTAACGTCTGCCTCAAGCAGAGCCATACGAACTTCACGCATTGCACTGCGAACATCGGCTTCGCTAAGACTGCCTTTGCTTCTGAGATTTTTAAACGCAGATTCGAGTCTCTCTGAAAGACCTTCAAATGCCAAAACATTCACCTCTCATTCTGAATATATATAATATGTATTAATTAAGACGCATCAGCTTTCAAGCATTGTCATTGCCGCAGCTTTGATGCGAACGCTGAAATCGTTGATTTCTTTTGAAAGGCTGTGGCGAAGATTATATTCTGCAATCTGGTTTGAAACGTCAATGATTTCTTCAAGACCCGATTTGATTTCTTCATATCTCTTTGCCATGCCCAGGCGCGTTTCCATATCCTGAAGCTGGGTTTCAGCTCTTTTTATGGCGTCTCTGACGCCCTGGCGCGTGATGCCCTCATTTTCTGCTATTTCAGAAAGTGAGAGGTCGTCGTTGTAATAATATTCCAAAAAATCACGTTGCTTTGCCGTAAGCATTTCACCGTAAAAATCGATGAGCACAGCCATTTCATAATTCTTTGCCAAACCTGACCCTCCTTTCTGTTTTGTGCCTTAAAACGGCGGTAAACTCTTAAAAATGAGCAAAATTTAAGACGGTTGTTATTTCCGCACCGCAAGGTCAGAAAAAAACAGCCGACCTGTAAAGTATCTTTGCTTTACAGGTCAGTATTATACTAAAATAAAATGCAATTGTCAAGTGTAATTTTTGCCGTTAATCGAGGCGGTTTTCCACTTTTTTCTCACCTTTTTGACATAAAAACCGTGGAAATTCCATACCTTGTGGAATTTTTCGGGCTTCAGCACAAGATATATCCACATTTCCACATTTCATAGTGTGGAAAACTTTTTTACACGCTCTCGGTGTTCCGTGCCCGTAAAGCACATTCACTTTACAGAACGTATAATTTTGCGGATTTTACATCTTACAAACGGCAATTTTTACGCTTTTGCGGCTCATTTAAGCGTTACGATTGTAACACCGTCTTCGCCCTCACCGTAAACACCCAATCTGCTTGATTTAACAAAGGGCGACGCTTTAAGGTATCTTGTTACGGCGCTGCGCAAAGCACCTGTGCCCTTACCGTGCACAACGGTGAATTCATTGAGTCCCGTGCGCAATCCCTGGTCAATAAAGCGGTCAAGCTCAATCAGGCAATCCTCAACCGTCATACCTCGCAAATCAAGTCTGGTTGATGCAGCCATATTCAAGCGGCTTTCACCCTGAAGCTTAGGCGTTGATTTAAGCTCTTTCTTTTTGGGCGCATTTTCGCACAGACGCAGGTTAGCAAGCTTGACTCTTGTTTTGATTGAGCCTGCCTGCACCTCAACGTTGCCGTTTTTGTCTGCAGGAGTAATAACCTTTGCCGTTTTGCCGATATCTCTGATAATAACCGTATCACCTGCAACAAGAGCTCTGGGAAGCACGTAATTGCCGTTATCATCTTCAATGCCGATAACAGGGTCGGCAGCTGAATCGATAGCATCAACGCCCCTTTTGACCATAGCTTTCGCACGCCTTGCAAGCTCAGCAGCATCCTGCGTTTTCTTCTGCTCTTTTTTAAGCTTTTCAAGCTCCTGCAAAAGAGCATACGCCTCTCTTTTGGCTGATTCAACAACGCGCAAAGCCTGAGTGCGTGCCTTTTCCATCTCCTGCTCACGGAGCTTTGACACTTCTTCCTTAAGCTTTTCGGCCTCTGCTTTTTCTCTTTGAGCCTTGTCGGAAAGCACTCTGGCTCTTTCAAGCTCGCTTTCCATTTTTACTCTTGTTTCTTCAAGGCGGTCAACAACGTTTTCAAACTCTTTGTTTTCTGCCGAAACAAGCTCCTCTGCTCTGGCAATAACGGATTTATCCAGACCGAGCCTCTCACTGATGGCGAGAGCGTTTGATTTGCCGGGCACACCTATAAGCAGGCGGTATGTGGGGCGCAGAGTTGCAACGTCAAATTCACAACAGCCGTTTTCAACCCTCGGCGTTTCAAGCGCATAAGCTTTAAGCTCCGCATAGTGGGTTGTGGCTGCAATTTTTGCACCCTTTGCGTGAAGTGTTTCAAGCACAGCCATAGCAAGCGCCGCACCCTCAACAGGGTCCGTGCCTGCGCCTAATTCGTCTATAAGCACAAGGCTGCCTTCACCTGCCGTATTTATTATACTGATTATATTGGTCATATGAGCAGAGAAAGTTGAGAGTGATTGCTCAATCGACTGCTCATCACCGATATCCGAAAGTATCTCTGTGAAAACTGAAATTTCGCTTCTGTCGCCTGCGGGTATCATAAGACCGCACATCGCCATCATCGAAAGCAGACCGACGGTTTTGATTGAAACGGTTTTACCGCCCGTGTTGGGGCCCGTTATAACGAGCGTATCAAAATCTTTGCCGAGCATAATATCAACAGGCACAACTTTCTTGGGGTCAATCAAGGGATGCCTTGCCATACGCAGATTTACTATACCTTTATCGTTAAGCACAGGCGGACAGCCCTTAATGCTGTATGCATACTGTGCTTTGGCAAAAATCAGATTAAGCTCAAGCGCACACTCATAGCTGTTTTTGATGCTCTGTGCAAAATCGCCCGCAGAGGCAGAAAGTTCAAACAGAATGCGCTCAATTTCTTCTCTCTCTTTTGACTGAAGCACACGGATTTCATTGTTAGCCTCAACAACAGCCATCGGCTCAACAAAAACCGTTGCTCCGCTTGATGAAGTGTCGTGCACAAGACCCGGAACTTCACTTCGGTATTCGTTTTTAACAGGCACAACGTATCTGCCGTTGCGCTGTGTGATAATGTTTTCCTGCAGATATTTTGCGTGGGTCTGCGAGCGTGTGAATTTTTCAAGCTGCTCTCTGACCTTTGATTCCTGCACCCTGATTTTTCGCCTGATATCAGCAAGAGCCGGCGAAGCGTTATCTGAAATCTCTTCTTCCGAAATAATCGCATTAAAAATTGCCGTTTCAAGGAATCTGTTGGGCATAAGCGCACTGAACAGAGGGTCAAGAACACTCTGCACACCCGCGTTTGACGCTCTCCACTGCGAAAGCGTGCGTATAACTCTCAGCACACCGCCGATATCAAGCAGCTCTTTTGTGTTAAGAACGCTGCCTGCGTTAGCTCTGCTGAGGGCGTTATTAACGTTTTTCAGTCCGCCGAATGACGGACCGCCGAAACGGGCAAGCAGCATATGCGCATCTGCCGTCTGGTTAAGAAGTGCTTTTGCAAGCTCCAGGTTTGTTTCAGGTTTAAGATGAAGTGCATTATATTTTGCATCCTTGCAGCTTGTAAACTGAGCAAGCCTGTCAAGAACCTTATCAAACTCAAGAGCTTTTGCGTGTTTATCAAAAAATTCCATTATTCTTCCTCTTCGGTAGTGTATTCTTCCGTAACTCCTTCTTGGGTAACACCTTCGCCCGTAACGTCTTCACCCGTAACTGTTTCAGCAGTTGTTACCTCCTGAATAACGGTAACAATTTCAGTAACGGTTTCTCCGTCATCATCCGTAACCTCTTCGCCGTTTTCATCGGTAACGGGCACGGCTGTTGTGAGCACCTGCGTTGCAGGCTGAGTGGGCACGGTAAGAATTTCCGTTGTTTCTGTTTCGGGCGGTCTTGTTGCAGGCATACTGCCGATAACTTCCTGACCATCAACAGCCTGAATAGAGGCAATATACATACCGCCGCTTCTTTCACGCAGGGTTATCTGCATATATTTATCCGGCTCGGGAGCAACGTAGCTGTCGCCTTCAACCTGAGCCCACGCCTTGTTGCCGATATAACCGACAGACAAAATAACAGAACTGCCCTTTTCTTCAATTTCATAAACCTTGGGCGTGTATGCAGACTCAACGCCCGTAATGGGTAAAATATAGCTCTTGAGAGCGGCATCGTAGGCGATATCATATGCACTCATATCAATTGAATCGTGTATTGAAGCAATATCAATTTCCGTGCCGAAAAGGCTGATAAAATATTTTTCAATATCTTCCTGCGGCACGATGATGCCGAAAATTTCGCCCTCTGAATAGGGATATTTACCTGCGCCCTCGTCACTCATAAGCAACGCCCAGACCGCGCTGTTAAGGAGCTGCGAAACGTTTGCCTGCTTCAGGTCATCGAACGGGTCGGGGTCAAACATAACAACGGGCTTGAGCATCTGCTCATATTTCTTTTTGTCCGCTGTGTCATCCGTCATATTTTTCACCGAATCAACGGCAAATTTAGCGGTTGCAACAGTGCCGACCACAGCAAGAATCAAAATGATTATGCCGATGGGAAAAGCAAGCTTGTTTTTGCCGCTTTTGTTGGTTTTTTCTTTCATTCTGATTTCTCCGTAATTCTTTGTTTTTACATTCTAATATTATCTAATATGACCTGTTCCGCTGATGATATATTTTTCGCTCACCATATGGGCAACGCCGAGCGGACCTCTGGCGTGAAGCTTCTGGGTAGAAATGCCGATTTCGGCACCGAAACCGAATTCACCGCCATCCGTGAATCTTGTTGAAGCATTAACGTAACCCGCCGCCGCATCAACCTCATTTTTGAATTTTTCAGCCATAAGGTAGTTGTTTGTGACGATAGCTTCGCTGTGACCTGTGCCGTAAATTGAAATATGTTCAATCGCTTCGTCAATATCCTTAACAATTTTGACGCTGATTTTATAATCAAGGTATTCTTTTGCCCAATCTTCTTGCGTTGCAGTTATTGCAAAGGGAAGAATTTCGCAAACAGCTTCATCGCCTCTGATTTCAACACCGCATTCTTTAAGTTTTTCACCGATTGAAAGCAACGCAACCTCTGCAATATCAGCGTGCACAAGCAGACTTTCACACGCGTTGCAAACAGACACTCTCTGCGCTTTTGCGTTTGCAACAATTTCAGCCGCCATATCGATATCTGCATCCGAGTCAACGTAAACGTGGCAATTGCCCACACCCGTTTCAATAACGGGCACGGTTGCGTTTTCAACAACAGAGCGGATAAGACCTGCGCCGCCTCTGGGGATAAGCAGGTCAACGTAGCCGTTAAGCTTCATAAGCTCTGTTGCGGCTTCTCTTGAAATGTTTTCAACAAGAATAATGCAATCCTCGGGCAGACCAACCGAAGCAACAGCCTTTCTCATAACGTCGGCAATAGCCTTGTTTGAGTTGATTGCCTCTTTGCCGCCCTTAAGAATAACAGAGTTGCCCGCCTTAAGGCATATAGCCGCCGCATCTGCCGTAACGTTGGGTCTTGCCTCAAAGATAACGGCAATAACACCGATGGGCACCGCAACTTTTTCTATTTTAAGACCGTTTGGTCTTACTTCGCCCCATAAAACCTTACCAACGGGACTTTCACTTGCGGCAACCTGACGCAAGCCCTGTGCCATACCGCCGATTCTGGATTCATCAAGACTGAGGCGGTCAATAAGAGCTTTTGAAAGTCCGTTTGCCTCGCCTGCCGCGATGTCTTTCCGGTTTTCGGCAATAATGAATGCCGCTTCATTTTCAAGTGCATCTGCAACCGCATTGAGTGCGGCGTTGATTGATGCCGAGCCTGCTTTTGCAAGAATTTTCTGCGCCTGCTTTGAACGTGCGCCTATGTCAGTTAAAATACTCATTTCAATTACCTCTTTACTGCTCTGAAAAGTGTTCCCGTCTGCCTGCCGTCAAGCAGTTTATAAAGCTCCTCGGGGTATGAACCGTTCATAACAACGGTATCGATGCCTGCTTCGGTTGCAATCTGCGCGGCATGGAGCTTTGTTACCATTCCGCCCGTGCCCCTGTTTGTGCCTGTGCCGCCTGCAAGCGCAAGAATATCATCGGTAATCTCATCAACGCTGTGAATAAGAACTGCGTTTTCGTCTTCTCTGGGGTTTGCGCTGAAAAGGCCGTCGATATCTGTCAGAATCACAAGCAAATCGGCATCCACGATTTTTGCAACGTGAGCTGAAAGACTGTCGTTATCGCCAAACACAATTTCTTCAACGGCAACGCTGTCGTTCTCATTAACAACGGGAATTGCGCCGTATTCAAACAGCTTCATAAATGAGTTGTGCAGATTTGTGTGTCTTTCTTCGTTTTCAAAGTCATCCTTCGTAACAAGAAGCTGACCCGTTATATTGCCGTATTCGCCAAAGAATTTATCATAAAGAAACATCAGCTCACACTGACCCACGGTTGCCGCCGCCTGTCTGCCGGGGGTATCCTGCGGTCTTTCTTTAAGGCCAAGCTTGCCTACACCTACGCCGATTGCGCCCGAGGTTACAAGAGCAACCTCTCTGCCCGAATTTTTCAAATCGCTGAGCACCCTTGCAAGCGCCGACATACGGCGGATATTTATTTTGCCTGTATCGTAGGTAAGAGTTGACGTGCCAACCTTAACAACGATTCTGTTGATTTCTTTTTTGTTAATCATTTTCATTACTTCCTTGGATTGCTGAATTTATAATTTCTTTGTATGCTTTTTTGCTTTTTGTTTTGCCTGTAACACAAAGTGAAATCTTTGAAAAATCAAATATTTCATCTGCCGTTTTGCATATATCATCGAGCGTTACGGAGCGGATATTTGCAATAATCTCTTCTTCGGGAACAATTTTATTATAGAGAAGAAGATTCCTTGCGTTTCGCGAAGCCCTTGCCGAAATATTTTCAAGCTCCATAACAAAACCCGTAACCGCCTGTTCTTTTGCTCTTGCAAGATCTTTTTCGGTAACGGTTGAGCTGAAATCAGAAATGATTTTCAGCGTTTCGCCGATGGCTCTTTCTTCTGATTTTTCATTAAGACCCATGGCAACTGTAAAAACACCCGCCTTAAGATAAGAAACGCAGG
>JAZNDY010000114.1:0-7106 GCA_045588295.1 Acutalibacteraceae bacterium | reverse complement strand
ACGTTGCAACCGTTATGGATACAGGCAAGGTCGTCGGCTTTAATGAGGGCAAAGAAATCAAGCTTGTTCTCGGCAGTTCAAATTCAGAAACAGTCAAAACAAAGGTTCATTCCGTTAAGGCGGTTGAGGGCAACAAATCGCTTGTTGTTTTTAAATGCAGCCTTATGAATGATGAACTTGCATCATTGCGTAAGATAAGCGGCAAGGTTGTTATCAATGAGCACACAGGTCTTAAAATCAGCAAAGATGCTCTCCGCTTTGATTCAGAGGGTAATGAGGGCGTTTACATACGCAGGGCAAATATTGTTAATTTCAGAAGTGTAAACACGGTTTATACGGATGATAAATTTGTTGTTGCGGTGTATGATGAAGATATTGATTTTGAATATCCGCATCTTGAACTTTATGACGAAGTTTTTATTTCGGGAAAGGATTTAAGCGATGGTATGGTTATCGGATGATGAAAGATATTCCGCAATTGAAGAAAACCTCAAAATAATCCGTAACGACCTTGCCGAGGCGGCGATAAAAAGCGGCAGAAGTCCGGAAGACGTTGCCCTTATGGCGGTTACCAAGACTGTTGAGCCAAAGTTTATCAACAAAGCAATAGCTTGCGGTGTTAACCTTATCGGTGAAAACAAAGTGCAGGAATTGTTGCTCAAAGAGCCTGAACTTAACCTTGCGGATTGCAAGGCCCACCTTATAGGCCATCTGCAGTCAAACAAGGTTAAAAAAATTGTTGGTAAGGTTGATACAATTCAGTCTGTTGATACAGTGAGTATTGCCGCGGAAATCGGCAAACGCTCTGTTCAGCAGGGGGTAACAACCAAGGTTTTGCTTGAGGTTAATGCAGGCAGTGAAGAGAGTAAGTTCGGCTTTTCTTATGATGAGCTTTTTGAAAAAGCGTGCGAAATTGCCGAAATTGAGGGCGTTGCGGTCAACGGTCTGATGTGCGTTGCTCCTATTTGTGAAAAAGAATCAGAAATTCGTGCTGTTTTTTCAAATATGAGGCGTATGTTTATTGACATTGGCAGCAAAAAAATAGATAATGTAAATATGAACGTTCTCTCAATGGGAATGTCCGGCGATTATGAAAGTGCAATTCTTGAAGGCGCTAATCTTGTCAGAATAGGTTCTGCAATTTTCGGCGCAAGAATTTACAGATAATTAAGGAGGATAAAATTATGGGATTCAAAGACAAGCTTAAGCAGTTTATCAATGTTACGGATGATGATTATATTGAGGGCGAAGAGGGCAAGTTTGCTGATGATTTTGATTATGCTCCTGCTCAGCAGACTGCTCAGCCCAGAGTTCAGAACACAGCGCACGCAAAAAATGACAGAGCAGCTTCAAACGTTGTAAATATCAACACTCCCAAGGGTGCTGTTAATCAGCCCAAGCCTCATGTTGTTTTTCAGAAGATTGACAGATTTGAGGAGGTCGGCGAGGTTGCAGATATCCTTAACGAAAAGCGAATTGTTATTCTTAACCTTGAAACCTGCCCCAATGATGTTTCACAGAGAATTATTGATTTCCTTTACGGTGTTGCTTATGCAAACCACGGTGATTTCAAAAAGGTTGCAGGCAGAGCTTATATCATCACCCCTTATAACGTTCCCGTTTCAGGCGAACTTGTTGATGAAATCAATGCTTCGGTAACCGAGCAGTAATTATTTTGTGAGAGAGGAAGTTTTTGTTATGCTTACAACTGACCAGATTTTAAATGCTATGTTCACGCCCGTCAGCAGAGGCGCTTACAGCGCAGATGAGGTTGACGCTTTCTTAAAGACTGTTGCTGAATCACACGAGCAGGCTCTTCAGGATAACAGAGAGCTTATCAAAAAAATCAGTATCCTTGCCGATAAGCTTGAAAGCTACCGCAGTGATGAAGAAGCTATCAAACTTGCTTTGCTTGATGCACGCCGTCTTGCAGAAACAATCAACAAGGATGCAAACGTCAAGGCAGAAACAGTTGTTGCCCAGGCAGATTCAAAAGCAAAGGCAATTGTTGACGATGCAAACGCTCAGGCGGTTCAGATGATTAATGATGCCAGAGAAAAGGCAAAAGAAATTGTTGACAACGCAAGAGTTGCCGTTACCGCACTCACAGACAGAGCTCAGAATGAAACCGAGCAGGCAATCACCGCAGCTCAGCAGAAGGCAACAGAAATTGTTCTCAAGGCTGAAGCACAGGGCAGAGATATCATAGGCAGAAGCAAGGCTGATTTTGAGTATTATTCATGTGAACTTGAAAGAATCAAGAATGAAACTGAAACATACAAAACAACTGCAGACAAACTTTGCAAAGATATGCTTGCACTCATTGACGGCGTAAAGCTCCCTGAGCTTGAAGCAGTCAAGAAAGAAACTCCTGCTGAAGTTCAGCTTGCGGCAGAAGAAGTGCCTGCCGTTGAAGAAATAATTGAAGAAGTTGCAGCTCCCGTTGCAGAAGAACCTGTTGCAGAAGTTAAGCAGACAGAAGATGAAGAAGTTTTGGACGTTCTTGACGTTCCTGTTTATGATGAAATTCTTCCCGAAACAGAAGCGGCAGCAAAAGCAGAAGAAAACGACGATGATATCTTCGGTATGATTGAAGAACTTAATTTTGATGATATCGTTGCTCCTGAAGAAATTCCCGCAACGCTTGAAGAAGCAGTGGCAGAGCAGGTTGCCGCAGTTGCAGACGATGCTGAAGCTGTTGCTGCCGCTGACGATGAAGAGGACGACCTTGAAGAGTTTGAAGGCTTTGAGATTGACCTTGAAGAGCTTGATAAAATTACGTCAGACGTTGAGCTGGCAGAGGATGAAGATATCACCTCGCTTTTTGACAGCTTCTTCACAGAATAATTAACCGTTTTTGAGAGGTTACTATGTTTCAGGCAATATCCATAGCGGCAATAGCAATTTTAACAGCCGTTGATTTATTAACTAAGCACATTGCCGTTACAACCGTTAAGGTTAACGGCCCCAAGGAGTTTCTGTTTGGACTTTTTCAGTTCAGATACACAGAAAACACGGGTGCGGCATTCAGTTCTTTTTCAGATAACACCGCAGTGCTTTCTGTTTTTACCGGTGTTATTCTGTTGGCTGCCGTAATTCTTTTGCTCACGCATAAAATTAAATCGAATTTTGTCAATGCGTGTATCATCCTTGCCTGTGCAGGCGGTCTGGGTAACCTGATTGACCGCATAAGGCTCGGCTTTGTTGTGGATTTCATAGAGCCTCTGTTTATTGATTTTGCAGTTTTTAATTTTGCGGATTGCTGCATAACCGTGGGCGCATTTTTGCTTATCGGTTATCAGATATATGATTTAATCCGTGACCACAAAAAGAAAAAGGCGTCTGAAAAATGATTGAGTCTGTAACTTCATTTGAATATAACGAACCTGTTTCAATAACGGTTGATGCCGATTGGGCAGGTGAGAGGGCAGATAAACTTATTTCTGCTGTTCTTGATGGATATTCCCGTTCGTTTGTGCAGAACCTTTTTGGTGATGAGCTTGTTCGTTGCAAGAACAAAGCTGTCGGCAAAAGCTTTAAGCCCAAACAGGGTGACGTTATTGAATTCACGGTGCCCGAACCCAGAACGCTTTCGCTTGAGCCGGAAGATATTCCGCTTGAGGTTATGTATGAAGACGCAGATTTGTTGGTTGTCAATAAGCCGAGAGGTATGGTTGTTCATCCGGCGCCGGGCAATTATTCAGGCACTCTTGTGAATGCGCTTTTGCACCACTGCGAAGGCAATCTTTCGGGTATCAACGGCGTTATCCGTCCCGGGATAGTTCACAGGATTGATAAGGATACAAGCGGTTTGTTGCTTGTTGCCAAAACCGATGCAGCTCATGTTTCGCTTTCAGCGCAGATAAAAGAACATTCTCTTGCAAGAGAATACAGAGCAGTTATTCACGGCCATCTTAAGCAGTCAGAAGGCGTTGTTGATGCGCCGATAGGCAGAAGCCCGAATGACCGCAAAAAAATGTGTGTAACAGATAAAAATTCAAAACACGCAGTGACGCATTACACTGTGCTTGAAGAATATAAAGATTTTTCCTTTTTAAAGCTCAGGCTTGAAACGGGCAGAACACACCAGATTAGGGTTCATATGGCTTATCTCGGGCATCCTGTTGCGGGTGACCCTGTCTACGGACCCAAAAACGGAGTAACATCACTTGCAGGTCAATGCTTGCATGCAGGCTTGCTTGGTTTTGTTCACCCCTCAAACGGTGAGATTATTCGTGTTGAGTCACCCTTGCCTGAATATTTTACTGATTTCATAAGGAGAATAAAGTAACTTATGAGTTTTAATTATTCCGATTGGTTGCTTGTTTCTGATATTGACGGAACACTCAACAATAAGGCGCGAAAATTGCCTGAAAGAAACAAACAAGCCATTGAGCGCTTTGTTGCAAACGGCGGCCATTTTACGCTCGCTTCGGGCAGAAATCCGAAGTCGATGGAAGGCCATTTCAAAAAATTGCCGATTGCAGGTACACCGGCTGTGGTTATAAACGGTGCAGGTGTTTATGATTTTGAAAAGCAAGAAATGCTTTATTTCAGCGCAATGAACGATGAGGCTATGAATATTGCCGTTAAGGCGGCAAAAAAATTCTGGATGGTTGACGTTGTTGTTGTGGCGAAGGATATAATTTATATTACAGGCTTGGGCTTGTTCGGTAAGTGGTTTGTTGTTATTGATAAACTCAGGCACAAGCATATTTATGATATCGGTAAAGTTCCAAAAGAAAATTGGGGCAAGGTGATTTTTTCAGGTGACCCGATCAGCATATCAAGAGTTAAAAAATATTTTGAAAAAATGAATTCACCGGAACTTACTCTTATGTCGTCGTCTGTTGCAAGCTTTGAAATTCTTGCTGCAAACACCCATAAGGGAACGGCTGTGCGAAAACTTGCAGAAATCCTTGGCATAGATAATGACCACACAGCCGCAATCGGGGATTATTTTAATGATTACGATATGTTAAAAACAGTCGGCGTTCCCGCCTGCTGCGGTCAGGCTCCCGCAGAAATGAAAAAGATTTCGGAATTTGTAACGTGCCACTGTAACCACGGTGCAGTAGCCGATTTCATTGAATACATTGAAACAAAAAAATAACAGGAGGTGGCTGCAATGGATGCAGTTATCAGAAAACAGTTAAAAATTGAGGCTTGCAAAGCAAGAATGGGAATTATTGAAGGCGTTTTCAACGCCAAGTCGGGTCATCCGGGCGGCTCGCTTTCATGTGCGGATATTCTGACATACCTCTATTTCAATCATATGAACGTTGACCCTCAGAATCCCAAGGATGAAAACAGAGACAGATTTGTTCTCTCAAAGGGCCATGCTGCACCCGCTCTTTATTCGGTTCTTGCTCTCAAAGGTTATTTCCCTGTTGAAGAGCTTAAGACTCTCAGAAAGAGCAACTCCATCCTTCAGGGTCATCCCAGCATCAAATACACTCCCGGCGTTGATATGTCAACCGGTTCACTCGGTCAGGGCATCTCTGCCGCTTGCGGTATGGCTTTGGGCGCAAAGCTCAGCGGCAAGAGCTTCAGAGTTTTCACCGTACTCGGTGACGGTGAAATTCAGGAAGGTCAGGTTTGGGAAGCTGCTATGTATGCTTCAGCAAAGGGTCTTGATAACCTTGTTGCCGTTGTTGATAATAACGGTCTTCAGATTGACGGCAAAATTGCTGAAGTTAACTCTCCTTATCCCGTTCCCGAAAAGTTCAAGGCTTTCGGTTGGAATGTAATTGAAATTGATGCTCACAGCTTTGATGAAATTGATGCTGCTTTCAAGGCTGCAGCTGAATTCAAGGGCAAGCCCACTGCAATCATTGCAACAAGCGTTAAAGGCAAGGGCGTTTCATTTATGGAAGACCAGGCATCCTGGCACGGAACAGCTCCCAACGCAGAACAGTATGAGCAGGCAATGAGCGAGCTCGAACAGGCTCTTAAAGAGCTTGAAGCATAAGAAAGGAACGGTGGATAAAATGGCTGATGTAATTAAAACCGCAACCCGTGACGCATACGGCAAGGCTCTTGTTGAGCTTGGCGGAATAAACGATAAAGTAATTGTTCTTGATGCTGACCTTGCAGCAGCAACAAAAACAGGTATGTTCAAAAAGGAATTCCCCGAAAGATTTTTTGACACCGGTATTGCAGAAAGCAATATGATGGGCGTAGCTGCCGGCCTTGCAACAACAGGTTACACCGTTTTTGCAAGCACGTTTGCCATGTTTGCCGCAGGCAGAGCATATGAACAGGTCAGAAACTCAATCGCTTACCCCAACCTTAACGTTAAAATCGGCGCAACTCACGCAGGTATTTCTGTTGGTGAAGACGGTGCAAGCCACCAGTGCTGTGAGGATATTGCTCTTATGCGAGCTATCCCCAATATGGTTATCATCAACCCTGCTGATGATATCGAAGCAAGAGCTGCGGTTCTTGCAGCAGCAGAATATGTTGGTCCCGTTTATATGAGATTCGGCAGACTTGCAGTTCCCAGAATTTTTGATGAAAATTATAAGTTTGAGATTGGCAAGGCTGTTGTTCTCAGCGAGGGTGCTGACGTAACAATCTGCGCAACAGGTCTTATGGTTAAGGAAGCTATTGAAGCAAAAGAGCTTCTTGCTGCAGAAGGCATCAGTGCTGAAATCATCAACGTTCACACAATCAAGCCTCTTGATGCTGAAACAATTCTTGCTTCAGCTGCAAAAACAGGTGCAGTTGTTACTGCTGAAGAGCACAGTATCATAGGCGGTCTCGGCAGTGCGGTTGCAGAGGCTGTTTGCGAAAGCGGTAAGTGTGTGCCCGTTGTCAGACTCGGTGTTAACGATGAATTCGGAAAATCAGGTCCTGCTGTAGAATTACTTCATATTTACGGTCTTGATGCACAAAATATAGTTGCAAAGGCTAAGCAGGCAATTTCTCTTAAATAATTTTTGCGGCGGCCGCTTTGTTTTCAAGGCGGCCGCTTGCTGAAAAAGTTCAGTTCAGGGGTGGTTTAATGTCAAAACAGGATGTGCCTCACGAGCAGAATGAAAAAAGAGCTTTCGCAGAAACGGAAGCTTACACAGCAAAAAGCCAAGAAATCAGGCTTACAGATG